>JAGXLK010000561.1 GCA_018334735.1 Planctomycetota bacterium
GAACCATAGGGCAAGGACCGCGGCACCGCAATCCCCCCAAAAAAACAACAGAAGATAGCCGCATGGCGAATTCACTCCATCCAATCCGTTTCTGCATTTACTCTCTTCAGTTCGTTTCTCACTTCACTCAAAACTGCTTCACTCCTCCAGCGACTGCACCTCCAGCGTCTTCCCCGCATCGGATTTTTTCACGGTGATCTTGCCGATGGTCTCTTGCTCGGTCCCGTAAAAAACAAAATATTCGCCAGGCGGAGCATTCATCGGAAGTCTTACCGGAGGTTTTTTCTTACTTCGATCCCAGCCCTCTACGTTGGCAAACTCCATTCCGCCTACCTGTAATTTGGAATCCTCGTGCATTAATAACCCGAGGCCAATGCTATCATAGGGCACTTTTTCCTGCGGCACTTTCAGGTAGAAAGTTATGACATCTTCCGCACTGACGGCAATATCTGCGTCTTCTGGTAATCTGATCTTCTCATTTCTCACGTGCCGTTTGTAGTACAGCAAATGCCCATCCTTCTCGCCTCCCACTCCGATCACCAGCTCCCCGCCGAGTTTTTCGACTCCCGCCCCCCCTGATCCATCCCCCCTCATATGAATCGGTGCAGGTCTACCACTGCCGGGATCATATAATGCCCCGGATACAGGCCTCTTGAAGATCGATTTTGGCATCGAAATCTTGACCGTTTTTTCTCGGATCTGAGTGTAATAACTCGGCCTTCTCCAGTTTTTGTCCTTTTTGGTGACATCGACAGTGAAAACCGCCACCTTACCCTGCGGCACTTCTTCGGGCATCTGAATAACGGCAGAGCCCGAATCCTCCGGGATTCCTACCCCCTCACTTCCTCGATGGTAAAATACCATAAAATATTTCTGGCCAAACAGGTAGACATTGTAGGGCAACTTGTTCAGGTTATCCGAAAGCAGAAACCGGGCCGCATGTACGAAATCGTAACGGGTGCCGGGCCCGCGACAGTCCAGATCGAGGGCTTCACCCTCCCGTGGCAGATGTGTTGCACCGTCCCAGATCGGGAAAGATAGCACCCGCACAATCGGAAACGGCACAAGTTCTCCCTGCTCATCCTCTTCACGAAACCGTATTTCCACTTTCGGAGTGTCAAGCCGTATTCCCATTCCACCCTGTATATAAGTCTTACTTTCACGGTCATAAAGCGAATGATAAGCACATTCACCGTTGCGTAGTGCTTTCATCGCAGCATTACTAATACCTTTTTTAGGCGGGCCGAGGCCGATATAGCGCCTATGAAGTTGCTCGGGAGTCCTATTTTCTAACGTTACTGATGCCGCGTTCTTTAGCTCGAATTTGGTTTTTGTCCTGCCTTGTTTTGTATTGAGTTTGCTATCACTTGTCCCCGTCTCGGTGGGTTTTCTTGTTTGTACATCGCCTTTATTCCACAAAAGAAAATACGCACCTAATAGAACAAATGCTACCAAGGCACCAATAAAGTACTTTTTTGACAATGGAAGTTCTCCCTATGAGCTTCAAGAACCAATTATGGGCTTACTTATATGGCTCGTAAACATTGATTTCAATCTGCCCGGGGTTGGGGGTCGTATAATTGGCGTTGGCCCCACAGTGATGGACGGCAAAACCGAACGCCGCATTGGTATCTGCAGCAATGAGTTGTGAATGGCTGGTAATATCTATCCACATTGTTAGCTGTTTCCCCACCTCGATATCCATTCCATCACCTCTTTGCCAGGATATGAGTTCATTTTCTCTGGGGCTGTTGTCATTAATTGCTGCATCACTATCGACCTTCCAACCAGTCTTGCCGTCCAGCTCCGGCTGCTCATCCACATCATGCCACATGTAGTAGCTGGCCACTTTGGCTTTGGAAGAGGCATTTCGTTTCCCTCCGTTGTATTGAGCCTGATTCGCCATTGCTGCGTTCACGCCCACATGGGCCGCACCGACCAGCGCTACTGCCCAGTATTGCTGCGTGAGACCAAGCGCTGCTTCGGCCAAAGCAAACCCCATATTAACGACCACTACCGTGCCGGTGATCACATCGTCCTTATTGTTAAATGTCTCCAAAAGATACGATCCGTGCCCGACGGTCATTTTGATTTTTCCCACCCTTTTATCAAGGTCCATCGCACGTTCCTTGACATTCTGCTTGCCTTTTCCTGCCCACGGAGCCGGAACAAGATCGCTGTCTTCAAAACATGGCGGATTCTTGCCCCCGTAGGATGCGATCGCATATCCCCCTAACCGCGTGCCACAATTCTTGCTGACATACTCTCCTTTGTATGTATTATTTCCCGTCTGTTTCATTCTGGTCGTAGCAGTAAAGTTATTTCCCGATCTTTGCGCCGTGAATTGACAGTATTTGAAACATGGACGAGGATCGCCCAAAACCTCGATAATTTCGTTGGCATCCTCGTCCAGTTTGACTCTGCGCACGTGAGGTTCGGTGGCGAATTCCGTGCCCGTTTTGCCTTTTGAACCAACCTTCCAATAGGGCATTTTATAAGTAAACGTATCAGTGAATTCTGTTACACCCCATACATCTCTAAGCACCCGGTTGTCTTTCGTGTCCCTTTCTTCGGTTTCCTCGTTTTCTTTAGTGCAGCACCAATCCATTTTCCACTTCATCAGCGCCCCCATGTCATCATATCCCTTGTAGTTTTCCCAATGCGCCAGCTCTGTGCACATAGGATTGGGCCAAATTTCTTCGTTTGCTTGCCCTGGGATCGCAATGCTTGCCCCCTTGGAAGTGGGAAACATATATAGATCTGGCGCAAAATCATCATCTCGCATGTCCCAAGCTGCAATTTCTTTGTCACCGAACAGTGTGATTCTATCCGCGGCATTCTCAGACGGATCGGGCTCACTCTCCAGAAGCACCATTTGGTTTTCCCCGGCTGCGAGCTCAACAGCCAGCTCAAAATGCGCCCATTTTGTCGTATGCTTGTCATCATCCTCTTCGGCAATCTCTCCTATAGCCCGAAACCTGCTACTGGGAACGTAGACCTCATAGCAATTCTCCTGATCCGAATCCCCATCGCCAAGTATCATGAGCTTTTTCTCAGCCCCCGAATACACCCGGCAGATGCGGCCCGTGGGATCATCAGTGGTCGGGGCCAGATTGTTCGTCGTGAAACGCAGGTGTTCCTCCTGGCTTCCGTCCCCGTCGGCGGCGTAGAAACGCACTTTCACCGAACCGTTCGCGATCAGAGATTCTATCTCCTCAAACGTTAGCTTGTCCGATCC
>JAGXLK010000562.1 GCA_018334735.1 Planctomycetota bacterium
CCCGCGGGGGGCGCCGCTTTTAATTTGTCAGTGCCACCGTTTCGGGACGCGTTCTATTTTTCGTCCCAGAACTCCGAACTCCGGCGGCTGACGGCGCCGTCGCACGAGGCCACACTCTGAGGCACTCTTTCGGAGCGCTGAACGATCCACGTCGGGGCTATCATCCGCGATGAAAAGAGCCCCTGAAAGGGGCGATTGAGAGCGTAGCCCCCGGCGACGAACGGGAGTCGGGGGGTTGGTGGGATTACGACAATCCCCGCCCCGACGGGGCGGCTGAGCGCGGAAAATGTCAAGCTGCCATTTTGTTACGCCAGCAACCAGCAACCAGCAACCAGCAACCAGCGACCCGACCCCCTGAAGGTGAGTACGCGTTTAGCGTGTCGAGTGCCGTTCCAAAAGAGGCCCGTAGGGCCGGAGCAGACGTAGCCCCGGGCTACGTCTGCCACGCCCGCTCCGCGGGCTTACCGACAGCACCAACGCTAAACGCATACGAAGGGGCTCACTACGAACCTGACGCTGGTTTCGGGGCTTGCGTTAACTCCGGGGTCGTAGTCGACCGCTTCAGCGGTTCGTTGCGTGGGGAAACACACAAAGTATTGTGGTGGGCCTTCAGCCCACTTTTTTCTCAATGCACACCTGTACCCAGGGCTCCGACGACCTTCAGCCGTCTGCACCCTGGGCTATCATATACTGCCCTTTCAGGGCAATGAACGGCAGGGCGCGTTCGTCGATAACCCCTTGCATCTACGTGGCATCGCGGATACGTGGAGCCCCGGTGGGTTTCCCCGCTTTTCTCAAGCGGCGCCAGGGCTGCAGCTGCGCGAAAGCCAAGCGCAGGAGTATTTTCATACTTCAAATGCAGGCTGACAAAGCAGAGAGGCAGAGCCTCTTTCACCACTGTGAGAATCAACCGGCCTTCCTGTAACGATCGACAGCTTTTGGAAATTGATGGTCAGAGAAACCGCCCACTGGTGGCTGGCGCTGTTCCCGGAGGGCGAACCGCTGTTTTTAGACTCGAATTACAGACTGTGTACTGAGATCAGATGCGAAATATAGTGCAAAGTCTTTTTGGGATGCCGTTTATAATAATTATCTCTTTAGGTTCGTGAGAAATGCGGGTTCCGGGAGATCTGTCGACTGATAGTGCGTGTTCTGAACTCCCGCCTGCTCATGTGTCAAATCACGGAACGCGACAGAAAACAACGAGTCCCTTTGGTCTCTTCCGTCCCTTCTCCCCGCAACCCATGGCCGGGGGGAGCCGGCGTTGGTCGTTCTGGTGTTTTGCTGCGAGACCCCTCGGTTTATGAGCCGCGTTCTGAACTCCAGCCCCGCACAGCGGCGCTGAAGTCCAGTTCGCTTGCCTGTCAGAGGTTGAGCCACCGTACCTTGCCCCCTTCTGTTGCGAAAACACCGAAGGCCTGCGATGAAATCCAGCCTCGTGCCAGCCTGCGCAAAAAGTGAACAACTGTGGCATATGTGAGCAAGAAAAGAGCATGTCCGCGGTTTTGTCGCCGTCCAGCCGAAAAGGTGATATTATTGTAAGTGAATGCATCATAATACCTTGTGAAAATAGAAGTTTAAATGGCACACCGATTGCACAAAGAGTTCTGTCGAATGGTTTTAAGTGAACGTGCAACGGACTGATCGGCGGGTCGAGTTGACCGTGGGCCCGCCGGACTTTCTATCAAGGGAGAAGGAAAGATGGAAGAGGTGACGAAGGACAAGGAATACGTTTTACGCGAGGTGATGGAACGAAATGTCAAATTCATCCGTTTCTGGTTTACGGATGTGCTCGGGTCGTTGAAAAGTTTTGCCATTACGGCGGACGAACTCGAAGGTGCGTTGGAAGATGGTATGGGTTTTGATGGCTCCTCGATCGAGGGCTACGCCCGCATCGAAGAGAGCGACATGGTGGCTATGCCGGACCCCTCCACTTTCACGCTTCTTCCGTGGCGTCCGACGGAGAACGGTGCGGTAGCTCGGATGTTCTGCGATGTGCTGGAACCCGACGGTAGTCCCTACGATGGCGACCCCAGGCGGGTCCTCCGGCGGAATCTGGAGCGAGCCTCGGACATGGGGTACGACTTCTACGTGGGTCCAGAGCTCGAGTTTTTCTATTTTGAGGACTGCGAAGGTACGGAACAGCTCGATGCGGGTGGATACTTCGATTTGACCCCGCTGGACATCGCAAGCGATCTGCGACGCGACACGATTCTCGCCCTGGAAAAAATGGATATCCCGGTTGAATACAGTCACCACGAAGTGGCCCCGAGTCAGCATGAGATCGATCTGCGCTATTGTGAGGCGCTCCGCATGGCGGATGCGGCGATGACGTATCGCCTGACGGTGAAAGAAGTGGCGCTGCAGCACGAAGTGTACGCGACTTTTATGCCCAAGCCGCTATTCGGCGAGAATGGCAGTGGGATGCATACGCATATGTCGTTGTTCGATGACAACGGGCAAAATGCATTTTTCGACAAAGGGAGCGAATATTGTCTTTCCGGCGTCGGGAAATCGTTCATTGCGGGGCTGCTCATGCACGCACGAGAAATTTCCTCAGTGGTGGCCCAGTGGGTGAATTCTTACAAACGCCTTGTTCCCGGTTACGAAGCTCCCGTTTACGTTTCCTGGGCGCGGCGCAACCGTTCGGCTCTGGTTCGTGTGCCGATGTATAAACCCGGAAACGAAAAGGCAACCAGGGCGGAGTTCCGATGTCCCGATCCGGCCTGTAACCCCTATCTCGCGTTTTCGGTCATGCTCGCGGCGGGTCTCAAAGGCATAGAAGAAGGCTACGAATTGCCGGATCCCGTCGAGGAGGACATCTTTGAGATGAGTCCTTCCGAACGGGAATCGGTTGGTATTACCTCTTTGCCCGGAAACCTCGGGGAGGCGATCGCGGAAACCCAGAAGAGCGAACTGGTCCGAGAGGCTCTCGGTGAACATGTTTTTCAGAAGTTCATCGAGAACAAGAAGATCGAATGGGATCGTTACCGGACCCATGTCAGCCAGTACGAACTCGAGGAGTATCTTCCGATTCTGTAAGACTTATCCGCTGGTGGCGGGGCCCGGTATATGGTCCCGCCATCGGTATCTTACGGGGAAGAAAGACCATGATGAAAAACGTGCCGACCAGCAAAGATATAAGCGGTTGCGCGATCACCGGTATGATATGTGAATCGGGTGAGCGTGTGAGCGGCGAGTTGATCCTGGAATCCATCGAAATGATGCATCCC
>JAGXLK010000563.1 GCA_018334735.1 Planctomycetota bacterium
GTGAAAAAGGCGTTAAAGCAAATCGTTTCGCAACGTCGCGTTCGGCTCGTTGCTGATCACGAATTTTACGTTGTCAGATTTATGCGCCGTTTTTTTTAGTCCGGATTTTTGGCTCAGAATGGTTATGAACGGTGTTCAATAAACAAGCCGCGTGCAATTTGGCAATAGTGGGTTCAAATTATCCGTAAAATCCGGGCTAGCAGATTCCGGCAACTCCGCGTAACTTCCCATCCCAGCGAGGCCCATCGTGAAAATAATCGTCTGTGTCAAACAGGTCCCCGACACCACGAAAGTAGAAATTGACCCAGAGACTAAAACGCTCGTTCGGGAAGGTGTTGAGAGCGTGCTGAATCCGCTCGACACCTTCGCGGTCGAAGAAGCGCTTCGTCTACGCGAGCAACATGGTGGCAGCGTCACGGCCTTATCGCTGGGTCCGCCGCAGGCCGAACAGATGCTGCGAGAAACACTGGCGTTCGGAGTCGACGAAGCGGCTCTGGTAAGTGGACGCGAATTCGCAGGTTCAGACACCTGGGCCACATCCTATGCGCTCGCACGCGCCACCGAACACCTTGGAGATTTCGATCTGGTCCTCTGTGGCAAACAGGCCATTGACGGCGACACCGCGCACGTGGGGCCGGAGATGGCGGTCCACCTGGGGCTCCCACAACTAACATACGTCCGGCGCATCCATAGCATCGAAAATAAAACCCTTGTTGCAGAACGGCTCACAGACCGCGGCTATCAGACTGTCTCCGTTCCACTCCCCGCGGTCCTCACAGTGGTCAAAGATCTCAACGAACCGCGTCTGCCAAACCTTGCCGATCTGCATCGAGGCCGATTCGCCAGAATAAATCCAATGGGTGCCGATCCCATCAATGCTGACCTATCGCAGATCGGACTGGATGGCTCGCCGACGCGGGTCGTGCATATTTTCGCGCCAGATACCCACCGGGCGGGACGAATGTTTGAAGAAAACATAGACGAAGGCATGGAAGAAGTCGCAGACCTGCTCGAACAGGAGGGTCTGGTTTGAGTCATCTTCAAATTGACCACGAACGCTGCACCCTCTGCGAAAAATGCGTGGAATGCTGTCCTTTCGAAGCCCTTTCGATCAAAAACGAGCGGCTCCAGGTCGGGGAAGAATGTGTTCTGTGTGGAGCCTGTGTCAAAGAATGCCCCGAAGATGCCCTGAGTATCCCGGAAGAGAGCCCCGAACAGAAACCAGATCAGCAGGGTCTGGCCTCATACAGGGGGATTCTCGTTCTCTGCGAGCAACAAAATCAGGAACTCCATCCCGTCAGCCTCGAACTAATTGGCCGGGGGAGGCAACTGGCCGACCAACGCTCGACAGCCCTCACGGCCGGCGTCCTGGGCGACGATGTCATGGCAGTTCTCAAAACACTGCGAAATTACCCGGTGGATCGGGTCGTAAAAATCGAAAGCTCCGAACTGAAATCGTTCCGAAGCGATCTCTATGCCCGGGTCTCGGCTGAGTTGATTCAGCGCGAAAAACCCGAAATTGTCCTCGCCGGTGCAACCTCCGCCGGTAGAGCTTTCCTGCCGCGCGTGGCGGCCCTGCTGCAAACCGGCCTGACGGCCGACTGCACGGGTCTGGAAATCGACGAAGAAAAGGGGCTGCTGTTGCAAACCCGCCCCGCTTTCGGCGGGAATATAATGGCCACCATTATCTGTCCGAAGCACCGACCGCAAATGGCAACCGTCCGTCCGAACGTCCTGGAAAGACCGGAACCTCAGGATCGTTTGTCCAGCCCCGAGATTACCGGTTACGAACCGTCCGACCAATCGCTCGCTTCCGCACTGGAAATACTCGACGAACAAATCGCCGAAAAAGGGGAAACCAATATCGGCGAGGCCGATATCATCGTCTCGGGAGGACGCGGTGTAGGCTCTCCGGCGGGATTCAAAACCATTCATGACCTGGCGGATGCTCTCGGGGGAATGGTCGCGGCCAGCCGGGCGGCCGTCGATTCGGGGTGGATCTCTTACCCCCATCAGGTCGGTCAGACCGGCAAAACAGTCCAACCGCGACTCTATGTGGCGTGCGGGATCTCGGGAGCCGTCCAGCATCTCGTCGGAATGCAGAGCGCAGACACCATTATCGCCATCAACACCGACCCCGGAGCTCCGATCTTCGAAGTCGCTGACTACGGTTTTGTAGGCGATCTCCACACAATAGCTCCGCGGCTTGCCACAACCATTCGTCAGCGCAAGGAGATCAGCTCATGAACCTCCTGGAATCCACACCTATCAGGACTGAGAAATGTCCGCGAATTGAAGACCGCAAACGGATAAGCGCGGAGTTCGCGGGATACCTGGCCGATGAAAGCCGAACGCGGGCGGAAGGACTCGACGTCATTTTTTTCCCGGAAAACCCCGCACAGGTTGCCGGAGCTGTCACACAATGCCACGATGCCGGGATGAAACTGACAGTTGCCGGCGCAAGAACGGGGATTGTCGGTGGCGCGGTGCCCCTTAAATCAGATGCTGTGGTTGCCCTGGAAAAACTCAATCACATCAAATCCGTGCGATACGATCCAGACCGCGATGCCTTTTTCGCACGGGTCCAGCCCGGCGTCGTGCTCGCCGATTTCCAGGAAGCCCTCCGCACCACGCGGCCGGCAGATTTGCCCTGGATCAGCGATAAAAACCGTGAGATGGGCATAAAAAAAATTAAAAATGCCGACGGGCGCCTTTTTTACCCCGTCGATCCGACGGAAACTTCAGCTCAGATCGGGGGCACTGTGGCAACAAATGCCAGCGGAGCCCGCACCTTTCATTACGGTGCGACACGTGAATGGGTCGAAGGGGTGACCGTTGTCCTCAGTTCGGGAGAAATACTGCAGCTTCGTCGGGGCGACGCGACGGCCGACGATGGCATCTTCCGGCTCGCCAATTCTCTCGGGCAAGAAACCACCATTGACCTGCCTGATCTGAACATTCCCGACACCAAACATACGGCCGGTTACTATCTCGTACACGGTATGGATGCCGTTGATCTGTTCGTGGGGAGCGAAGGAACGCTTGGCCTATTGGTCGAAATCGAACTCCGTCTGGCGTTCGAACCACCGGAACGATTGTTCCTCACAGCATTTTTGCCCTCCGAAGAAAACGTCCTTGAATTTGTCAACAGAGCGCGCATCTCTGAAGAGATCGACCCGCTTGCTATCGAATACATCGGCCCAAAAGCTCTGGACCTTCTCAGGGACAAACGG
>JAGXLK010000564.1 GCA_018334735.1 Planctomycetota bacterium
ATCGTGCCCGCTGGTCCCCGCGCCGTCACCAAAAAGCGTAACGGTGGGTGTCGCCACGCCGATGCCGGTTTGATTGTCCGCCGAATAATTCAAATCCGTCGCGCCGGATGCGCTCTCCGGCAAATCTTCTATGGTCGTGGTCTCGTTTGAGACTTGATTGCCGTCAGCATCTGCTGGAAAGGTAAAATTCAGCTCCTGCCGGTCAATGATAAGACTATAAGGTTGCGCCCCCGTGCCCGTCACGTGAACGTAAACCGTTACTTCATCCTGCGCATCGTCACCGGCATCCCCGTTATCATTGTAAAGTTCATACTGAGAACCATGCCACGAAATCGTGCCCTGGCCATACTGCACACCGATTTCAACGCTCGCACTCGTGCTGATCGAAGCGCTAAATTTTTCCGCTTCTTCTCCCGTAAATTTATAATAATCCACATCTTCGCCACTGGCCGAAACCACGAGCCGACCAGTATTATAAACGGCCTCAGCCCCGCTATCGCCTTCCGGGACGCTCAGTTCAGCCGCCTCATCCACGGTGTCGGGCTGATCCGAAAGCCCCACATCCCCCAGCGAATCTAAACCAAATCCCTCTTTAAACTGCCACTGCTCCACTACCAAATTCGAGTTCCGGTTCGCATCACTAATCTCTATATTGCCTATCTTATCGCCGTACGAAAACTCCTCCTGCCCCGAGGAATTATAGAGCTGCGCCGATCCCGAACCGTAATAACTTGCCACTATCACCCAATCCTCAACCGGATCCCCTCCGTAATCGCTCGGCGTCTCTGAACTCTCGCCCTGAACGAAAAAAAGCTGATCGCCGTCGTAGAGTTCAGCCGGTTCTCCGGGGTTCACAGCATCCAGAAGCAGTCTTCTCTCCAATTGCTCAAGGGCAAGGGAAACCTCGTCCATTCTCTGTTTCATTTGTTCCATTCTCTATCCCCATCAAAGACAGCATAGACGCGTAACTCAAAAACGGCAAAGAAAGAACCACTTCACGCAGCCATTCACAAATGCACCTCTGCCAGATAAATAGGTCATATTATCTATGACTAAATTAATTTTGTCAAGCAAAATCAAGCGCTTTAAACTGCATTTCGCACAAGCCCCTTTGTTTCAGTTTTTTGACGTCGTCTAACTTATTGTATAACTGTGGCCGACAAGACACTTAACCCCAAAATCGCGGGGGGCTTCAGGAATATCTTGCAGCAGAGGCCCTCTCACGCATACGAGGCTCAATCCCAGGAATATGGTGGCGGCTTTTGACAGTGGACAGCCCACCCCCAAAATTGCAGTTCTCCTTGCCTTTCATGTCCCATAGAAAACGATATCGCACCGACTCGTTGTTCGCAACGGCCGAAACTCCGGTGGATATCGTTATCCCACTGGACACATTATAGTTTCCTCCGCCAAAAAACAGCTCTCTCTTTCCAATTGGCCTGACTCCTCGGACTGTGCTATAATTTATGGTAGATTCTGTCAGGTTGGCGGGCATTCCCTTTTCCTTCTGTAACCCGTATGTAATCACCATGTTCAGCATACGCAATTTCTTAACTCTTCGCCGTTATAGAAAATTAACGCAACGAGTCGAAAAACACGAGGCAGGCTTTCGGGAAGAGGACGATGCCCAGCTTCGAGAGGCTTACCTCGAATTGCGGAAAAGGCGAAGAAAAGGAGCTGCTTTGGACAGTCTGGCGCCTGAAGTTTTTGCTCTTGTGCGTGAGACTTCTCGGCGGAAAATTAACATCCGCCAGTATCCCATGCAGGTACAGGCTGGTTTCGCTCTGGCCGAAAGCAACGTTTTGGAGATGAAAACCGGAGAGGGTAAAACCTTTGTGGCACCTCTTGCGGCTGCGCTTTACGCCCTCGACCAAAATGGCGTGCATGTGCTAACGGCGAACGATTATTTGGCCGGAAGAGATGCTGAAAAGTTGAAACCTGTTTACGAACAGCTGGGGCTGAAAGTTTCGTGTGTTTTGGCGGATACTCCTCCGCGCGAACGGGCGGCGGCCTACAACGCCGACATTACATATACAACAGTACCCCAACTGGGGTTTGACTTCCTGCGACAATACTTCCAGGAAGATCCCGATTCTCTTCGCCAGCGTAATATGTGGAAATACATGCGAAGTGAACTGGATGATTCTACAAGAGAGGGGCGCTGTCTACGTGGCCGTTATTTTGCAATACTCGATGAAGTCGACAGTATTCTTATTGACTATGCCCGGCGCCCGTTGTCAATCAGCGTCCAGGCCGATATCCAGCATCCTGCCGAACTCTATGCCGTCGTGCGTCAGTTTGCCCTGACGACCCTTCAGGAAGACAAACACTACGAGATCGATAAAGTTGAACGGAATGTGGACCTGACCGACAGGGGCACGGAGCAAATTCGCACCTTGTCTGAAGAGTATGGACACTGGCACTTGCTTGAGGCCGAATGGGAGAAGAGGGTAGAAGAAGCTCTCGTCGCTGAATATCTTTACGAAAAAGGAACGCATTATGTGATTCGACAGGGGACGGTCTGTCTGATTGATCAAACCTCAGGACGTCTGATGGTTGGACAGAGGTTGGGAGGGGAGTTGCATCAGGCTGTCGAAGCCAAAGAAGGGGTCCAGATCTGTCCACGCCAGGAGGTTGCCAAAAAAATCACAGTTCAGTCCTTAATACGTCCGTATGACCATCTATCCGGCATGACAGGCACTGCCTGGGAGGCAAAGAGAGAATTAAGCAACGTATATTCAATGAAAACGGTTCGGTTCCCGCCACGGCGTGCTGATCAGACGGAATTTCGACCTGATGCTGCATTCGCAGAGTCGGACCATCGTTGGGAAGCCGTAGTAGAAGAGGTGGATGCCGAACACGCAAAGGGTCGCCCTCTGCTCGTCGGAACGCGATCCGTCGAGGCCTCAGAACAATTGAGCGAGATGCTTGAGGAAAAAGGGATAGAACATGATGTCCTCAATGCCGTCAACCATGAACGCGAAGCCGAAATTATTGCCCATGCGGGAGAGGTCGGCCGGGTCACAGTTGCCACTAATATGGCGGGGCGTGGCGTTGAAATAACTCTGGGGGAAGGCACTGCGGACCGAGGGGGCATCCACGTACTTGGTACCGAACGTCATCTTTTGGGGCGCATGGACAGGCAATTAGCCGGGCGTACCGGGCGCCGCGGTCAACCAGGGTCCGTGCATTTTTTTGCCAGCTTAGAGGATGATATTTTTGAGGC
>JAGXLK010000565.1 GCA_018334735.1 Planctomycetota bacterium
GTGCTGGTTGCATATGAACCTTCTCCCTCGACCCCGGTTGCTGTGGTGGGAAGCGATCCGGAACGTCCTTTCTACGAGGGCGTGAGTCAGTTACGGTGCATTGCTCTGCTCGGAGATGCGTATATTGTGTTTGACCGGGTTCAGGCTGATTCTCCGCATACGATCGACCGGTATCAGTATGGTCGGGGGCAGGCAAAGCTGAAGTTTGACGGTGTGAGATCGATCGAAAAGGAACTTCCCGATTTGCCAGAACGGGGGAACTTCCGCCAGATTCGGGGAGGGACGTGCAATGGAGAACTGCGCGTGGATTTCGCGAACGGATTGAAAATGCGTCTTGTGGCTGACGGCGATATGGAAGCCTACAAGGCGATCACTCAGGGCGGATATCAGGCTCGACCAATGGAAGTGACTTTTACGCGCCGTCCCCAGAGCAAAGAAGCCAGTTTCCTGGCCGGCTTTTCGTTCGGTGAGAAGTCCAGCCCACCCCTGCTGAAGATACTGAATACCGGACCCGACGCGCTTGCCTTCCAGGTCCAGACGAAGGAGACAACGTACACGATCGAGATCGACCCCGGGGGAGGTAAGGTGGTTGTCGATCGTGAATGACAGGAGCCTAAGGAAACTCGGATAAGTCTTCTCAGGTTTTGCCCCTCAGATCACTCCCACAACATCTTAACATATCTCACGACGCTCGGGTGGCCGTGCAATCCGGTGTTTGCTGCATCTCCTCTCTACTTTCTAATTTCTCCTGCTCGACCGATTTCATCTTCGCAAAATGAAATCGGTTGCCCTACATGTATGTGTCATCCTGGATGCGTGGGGCCAGATCTGTGGTGGGCCTTCAGCCCACTATATTCTCCTCCGCACGCTTGACCCAGGGCTCCGAAGACCTTCGGCCCTCTTCACCCCGGGCTGTTATATGCAGTCCTTTCAGGGCTCGGCAACGGCAGGGCGCCGAGGACTTTTAGCCGTCTGCATTCGCCGTAAGGCGGACGAGGTGGACCTGCCGTTTGTCGTTTTCGCCGTTTGACGTTGCGGCTTTCGAGTGCGGCGGCCGCGAGTCGCGGCAGACTACATCGAGGGTGCTGCACGGTATTTAGTAAGCTCTGCTGGCGAAACTGGTATTCCCGGAAATTGAATCCCCCACGGGGGGCGCCGCTGTGCCATTGCCTTCTGTCGTTTTGTTGGCCCACCAGCGAGATTGCTGCGGCGTCCCGCTGCGCGGAACACCTCGCATGATATTGTGAGCGTGGACGGCTAATGTGACGCACGCTAAGCGTGTACTTATCCCGGTGGAGCGATGCTTGCCATCCTCTGAAAGGGAAGCACAGCGCCGCTCGCCCGTCTACATTAGATCGGGTCTCCCGGAGTTCGACGGCGGACGAAGTTTTTGTTAGTCTTGCCATTTTAGCTTCTTGAAATTAGTGAGGAATTCACAAATGCGATCATCAGGTTTAATGCTGGTCTTTCTTGTAATGCTGATGCCTGCGACGGGCTGCGTCAGCAGCCGCTATGAGCCCAACCCAGCGCTTAATCCTGTGAATTTCGAGGAGCCGTCGGCGGGGGAGCCGATCGTGATTGTGAAAGACGGCAAGCCGAACGCGACCATTATCGTCGATGAAAGGCACCTCGAGAACAAGAAATCGAGGGAAAATATTGCTGTCAAAGAGTTAGTGAAACACATTAAACTCGCGACCGGCGCTGAACTGCCGGTCAAATCCAGCCGGGATGCACTACTGATCGGGAACCTCGTCCTCATCGGGAAGAGCTCGATCACAGAAAAACTTGGCATTGAAGCTCAGGACCTACCGCGGGAAGGGTTTCGGGTCAGCACTTTTGATGAAAGATACCGGCGGGGCGTGGCAATCGTCGGCCGGCTGCCCGGGGAAGGCGAGCCGGCTGCGGCTACCGGCACGCTCTGGGGAGCCTACGATTTTCTCGAACGATTCGTCGGAGTCCGATGGTATTATCCCGGGGAGGACGGCCGAATTGTGCCCGAGAGCGGGAGCATTACCATCCCGCCGATTTGTTACTCGGACGCTCCCGTCAGGGGCAAGCGCACAATTTACGGTCCGGTGAAGGGAATGGATTACCGAACAGCTCAGCGGCGCTACCGGGCCGGCAACTCTTCCGATATCCGGAGCACGCCCTGTCACTCGCCGGGGAGCTGGAGCGTCCATAAGGACCACCCCGAGACGTTCGAGCTGGGGGCCGACGGCAAGCGGCATCACAATATGCCTTGTTACGGCAATCCGAAGACGGCTGAGCTGTATGTTCAGGATCTCGAAAAGTTTTACGCCGAAGGTGATACGTCCGTGTGGACGCATCCCTGGCCGAATGTTGACAGTGCGTGGCATCCGCCTTCACAAAAATTGATTCCCATTTCACCGCCGGACAAAGGAGTCGAGTGCCACTGTGAATTCTGCAAACCTCTGTACGATTCGGATGCGGACCGTCATGGTCGTGCTTCACGCGTGGTTGCGCATCACGTGAAGCTCGTGGCCCAAGCGGTAAAAAAACAATGGCCGGACAAACTCGTCTGGTATCTTCCATACTCCAATTACACCACGCCTCCCCCGGACCTGCAGCTTCCGGACAACGTGGTTGTGGGACTTTGCCTCATGCATGGGGCGGGGAATGCGAAAGAACCGAGTTGCGCCGCCACACACGACAGGTGGATCTCCGGCTGGAGCCGAATCACCGGTCGACCGGTTCATCTCTGGGAATATCTCTGCTGGCCGGCTGATGATACGGCTTTGCCGTTTCAATATCCCCACGTGGTGAAAGAGTTCTGTCAGCGCCATCGCAACGATGTGGGCGGCACCTTCATCAACGGGGGAGCGGGTCCTCCCGGATTGCCCGGCAACTACTGGGCGTTTCAACACCCAACCCTTTACTGCTGGTTCCGCGTGATGTGGAACCCCGATTTCGATGTCGATGCTGCGTTGGCCGAGTACGTCGATTTGATGTACGGGCCCGCAGAAAAACCCATGGGCCGCATTCTGAATCACCTCTGCACGCGGTGGGAAGAGACTCTGTGGTCGGAACCGCCGACAGGGCATCGGGTCTCGCCGCGAAGCATCCACGAAGAGACCATGCCGCGGGAGGAGGCTCTGAAATTAGGACGCTGGCTCTCGGAAGCGCGACAGATGGCGGGAGATGGGAACGTTTGCCGGCGTCGCGTTGAGTTTTTCGGACGGGCGATCGATATGTTTTTGGAAGAAT
>JAGXLK010000566.1 GCA_018334735.1 Planctomycetota bacterium
TTTGGTTATGGGTATGATGCCGTGGGGAATAAACTCTACCAGCAAGATCTAAGAGATCCGCAGCAGAGCGAGCTGTACGGGTATGACGCGGTGGATCGGCTCACCAGCTGGGAGCGGGGAGAGTTGAGCGGCGACAAATCAGATATCCTCCATCCGGGCGACACCCAGAGCTGGGACCTGGATCCAGTGGGAAATTGGGACGCTACCACGATCGACGGCACCACCGAGACCCGCCAGCACAACGACGTCAACGAGCTGATCCATCGGAAGAATCACATAGACGCCGATCTGCGCTACGATGCCAACGGCAATCTGATCGAGGACCATCGCTTTGAGTATTCGTATGATGCCTTCAACCGTCTGGTGAGCGCAACCCGCAAATCCGAGGATCGGGTGGGTTATTACACGTATGATGCGGGGAACCGCCGGGTAACCCGCCTGGCGCGTCCCCAATCGGGTCCGCCGGTGGCGACCAGCTACGCTTACGACGGCTGGCAAGTGGTGGAGGAGCGAGAGAGGCGAGGTGGCGGCAACCGTGGGAGAGGTCGTGGACGCGGCGGATCTGGACGCGAGACCATCCGCACATACACCTACGGCAACTACATCGACGAGCCGATCACGATGACCACGAGCCGCGGGAACCGGACGTATTACTACCACACGAACAACCTTTACAACGTCCGTGCGCTGACCGACAAAAATGGCAATGTGAGAGAACGCTACCGCTACAGCGCTTACGGCGAGCCGACGATACTGGACCCGGATGGCAACGAGCGCCCGAGATCGGCGATTGGCAATCGGTATATGTTTCAGGGCAGAAGGTACGATCCGGAATCCGGGCTGTACTACTACCGCCGCCGTATGATGAGCGCGGAGCTGGGGAGGTTTGTGATGCCAGATACGGCAACCCCGGGGGTAGTATATATGTATGGTGGTGCCTCACCGGCGAACTATCTCGATCCGACCGGTATGAAAAAATGCCAGAAGAAAGGAAAAGAGATCTGTGTTTTCTATGGGTGGCACACGCGAGTTGCTTTCCATGGGAACTCGGCGGCGTTAAAACGAGCATTTAAAATATACGGACATACTCAAACTTTGGAGAAAATTGAATTTCTTGGAAGTATTGCGACTGGTGCTGCAGAAGGGGTATCGGAAGGGGTTAAGGCTGTAGTAGAGGAACTCAGTGAGGAAGCGGCAGGGCCGGACGTAGATGTTCGGGAACGGGCCAAAGAGCTGAAAGCGGAATTAACAAAGGGTTTTTTCCATCTTGAAGCCCACGTTGCAATATTCAAATGTGTGAAAAAATGCGGTTTGTTTGGAAGCAAACTCATGTGGAAGCAGCAGGGGAAAGACAAGTGGCAGACATGTCCAGCGCCGGAGAGGTCCCCACAGAGTGGAAATGTTGGGATATACGATACATCTATTATATTTGTCTCAGAACTCATTGAGGCGAGAAAAAGACGCGGACGGGGCGGCAAAGGAACTTTGTGGACTATTAAAAAACGCTGCCTTGATAAAGCATGTGGTGTCCTTCAGAAGACAGCACCTGCTACTGTTGGGGAGAAAGTAGATTGATGAGTAGAACGAATCTGCAATTACACACTCTTTCAGACTATTTCGGGAAGACAATCTCAGTTCTGGTATTGCTTGGAATGCTTTTTTCTTGCGGATGTGGGGGACGCCCGGCACCTGCAGTGAAACCAAAAGATTTGAGTGCTGCGAAAAAGTTGCTGGCTGAATCAGGGAGTCAGAAGTATGCACTTGAGATTGATCGTGCGTACCATTTGTTGGAGGGGGGCAGGCCTCGCCGGCCGTTTATCTTTGCAGCTGAGGCTAGGATTCGAGGAGGGGGATTGGAAATGAATGTTTGGGCTCTGAAGGGAGAAAGTGATGTGCGAGAAATGCATTTAATGTACATTTCTCCAAATGATACCAGGGGCAAAAGGGTTATATACCGCAGTAACCATCCTTTGGGTATTCCCGTAAAATCAAGCATGATCCGTTGGCTAGCCCCTGTGGTCTTTGGTGATAGAACAAGACTCTCGGTCGTAGCGAACATTGGCGTTTCTGAACAACGAATTGAAGGAAAAAAGAAAGAGATCACTCGGGATATGCCAGCCATTGTGAGCAGCAAACATAAGTTCAAGGAATGGTTCCAACGGGGAAACGTATATGTCAGGTTTGTCGATGAAAACGGGCAACGCAGCAACAACTTGCGAGTTGACGCCTCGTTGCTGGATTTCGATAAGATTCCCGATTGCAGTCCACGGTGGGAAATGAAGAAGTACATTGACCCGCCCGTTAGAGCTTTTCCCGACTCTCCGCCTCCGAATGGATACTGGGCCGCCAGACTGGGCCGGATTCGGCAGATTAAAGACGCTATCAAGACAAATTCGAGAGCAACAAGGCAGGTTTTCGATACGGGAGCAACGCTTCTTCATTTAGCGTCTGAAGGTGGACACTGCGATGTGGCAGTTTATCTTATTGAACATGGCGCCTCTGTAGAGGCAGAGAACGTTTGGGGGGATACTCCGTTACACAAGGCAGCCAGAGCTGGAGAGCAAGAACTAGTGACGGTTCTCTTAGATAACGGGGCCAGAGCGTCCCCAACAGCAGATGATGGCCGAAGACCCATTCACAATGCTGCTATAGAAGGTTATCAAAATGTTGTTCGGTTGTTACTGAATAAGGGAGCGGACGTCAATGTAACGAATATTGCCGGACGCACGCCCCTGCACTGTGCTGCCGGAGCAGATGAGTTGTCGACGGCAAGGGTTTTGTTAGAAAATGGAGCCAACGTTAACCCGAAAACAATTCGCGGGGAGACGCCCTTGCTGAGCGGTTTGCGATGGAGTAAGAAAGGAAAAGTTACTCACCTGCTGCTTGTCAAAGGGGCGAAACTTGAAACTGACAAGGCGGGTATGGGGCCTTTGCACTATGCGAGTGAAAGAGCGTTCTTGGGTATTGTTGAACTGTTACTGGCCAAAAATGCAGATGTTAATGCCCAAAGCAAAAAGGGAAAAACACCTTTGCATAGAGCAAGCGTTGAGAATGGTTACATTATAGTTCGCACATTGCTGACGGCCGGGGCGGATCCCAATATTCCAGACCAATTTGGGCGGACGGTAAAAGACAAATTTAGCACATACAAAAATTGTCCTGATGATATTTGGGCATCCGATGAGTCGCTCTTTTCGGCTGCGTACGGTGGCAATACGGACTCCC
>JAGXLK010000567.1 GCA_018334735.1 Planctomycetota bacterium
GGGAAATTTTGGGTGCAAGCCCGGCAAAAAGCCTCGTCCTCCCACACGGTCACCGTTTTCCGAGAACGTTACCGTAGCGCTTACCTGATAGCCGGCATCCTCAGCATCGGTACGAGTTTGTTAGCCGGATCTTCATCCTAATGGTCCGTTCCATAACATCATCCCCCGGGACAATTTTTCACCTCCCTTCTTTCGGAGAATCCAGCACGACTCGCTGTCCCCGGTCCGCATTCCCCACTTGCCGGTACCGGGATGGCGAAGGCGCGACGGCGTGGTCATCTGCCTGTCCGCCGCCGTTGAGTGCCCGCTCCATCCGTCGCGCTCGCGCATCCCACTCCGGTTCCAGAGCACAAGTGATTACCGGACCCGCCGTAAATGTTACCGAGTAAGCGGGACCAAATTCGTCGTTTTCACCACATCGGGCGTAAACCGTAAATTGCTTCATTGCTCAAGCCTTACTGTTAAATCTATGAACCGTTGTTCCATTCGACCTGATAATTCGCAATTCGCGTACCATAGCTATACATTAAAATAGTAGCGTGCTGTAAAGTCTTATATATAAAGGCCTTAAGAAACTGCGAAGAAATTGCCGACTTTCGCTTATAGGGAAAGCAGCATCGATGCCCATCAAATTATAATAACCCATGATCATTATTTGATATGTCCTTCCCCTGCATGTATCATTAGAAGCATCGCGAAAATCGAAAGGAGACAGGGTTCATGCCCCCTTCAGATAATGTTGCCTTAATCACTTACAACGGCCTCGACGGAGCCTGTGCAGCAGCCAGTTTGCTGCTCCGGTATCCTGAGGCGGAAATTTATGTCACAAGTGCAGCCAGGGTCGGCGAACAATTCGCCGCTCTGGCCAACGTTCCCCTGCCCCCCAGTCAGCTTCACGTCTGCGGAGTCGGCGTATGGTGTCCATGGGAGGAGCTCGCGGCGCCTGCTAACCGGCTGCTCGAAAAAGGAGTGGAAATTCGTTGGTATTGTGGACGCGGTTATCTGCAACCGATGCATGATCAGTTTGAAAACATCTGCCGACCTGTTTTTCTGGAATGTAGAACGAATACCGAAGCCGTCCAGAGGTTCATGGATATCTGTGAAGATCCCCGTGCCAGGCGGCTGGCCAGTCTGGCCGTTCACGATCAGAACATCATCCGCTCCTCTTCCTCTGACTCCCCGGACGAAACACAGTCTTTTTGGATGGATTTCATCGAAGCGTCCATCGGCCAGCGGTTCAAATACCAGGATACACAGGCATATCTAAAGGCCATACGAAAGCTTGCGGCGGGACAATGGGATACGCACGATGAGCATTTGGTCGCGGTCTTCCGTCGGCACGGGATGAAACACGTTCTGAAAGGCCGTTCCAAGGCGATGCGAAAACTGCGCAGGCGTATTAAGCAATCTGCAAGAACCGACGAACACGTTCTTATTACGGGCGAATCGGGAGTTGGAAAAGAATTCGTCGCCCACCTTGTGCATGAAGGGAGTGAACGCAGCATGGGCCCCATGATTCCTGTAAACTGTGCTACTTTTACCGGAAACGTTGGTCTGGCCAACTCCGTGCTTTTCGGTCATAAGAAGGGAGCATTCACGGGCGCTTTGAATGATCGTGAAGGCGCATTCGTGGCGTCGGATTCTGGCACATTATTCCTGGACGAAATTGGCGAACTCCCGCTGGAGGTGCAGACCAAACTTCTGCGCGTTTTGGAAGACGGCCGTGTAACTCCCGAAGGCGCCGATCGTTCTCAGCAGAAAGTCGATGTCCGGGTCGTTGCGGCCACCAACCGGGACCTTGCCGAGCTCATCCGGAGAAATAATTTCCGAGCGGATCTCTATCATCGGCTTGACACGCTTCGCATCCACGTTCCGCCTTTACGTGAACATGCTGAAGATATACCGGTCATTGCAGATCATGCCCTCGAAAATCTCGAAGGCAAGCAGGCTGCGTTGTCGCCCGAAGAAAAAAGCCTTTTGATGGATTACGATTGGCCGGGAAATGTCCGCCAGCTGATCAAGATCCTGAAACGCTGGATTTATCTTGACATATCTTTAACGGAAGCACTTCAGCAGGAGGTCAATCTTCCCCGTATTGAGAGTAGTGACTCACATACAACTTTCAGGCCTTCATCGGCCGAGCAAATTCGGCCCATACGCGAGATAAGGAATGAATATGCACATCGTGCTCTGGATTTGCACGAAGGGAACAAAACACGCGCGGCCGCAGCACTCGGGATAGCCGTTAACACACTCAAATCCTACCTGAGTGAGGGATGAAAAAGAAAAATCTCCGGCAGAAAGTCGGAGAGTGAGGCTGATCAGAAAACTACTTTACGTTTCTTCGCCTATGCCGGTTGCCCCGAACGCCCCAAGAATGCAGAAACAGCCAAGCAAAGTGGAAACGTAAGCCATCAAGGTACCGGGCCAATCCTCGATCAAAACAAACAGACCACCAAGCAAAATGAAAAACACACCCGACACGCCGCAGCTCATACAAATAATGCGCTTAACCGAACCTAAAAAAGCCCGTTTTTCGATTCCATCCTGGGTGATTTCAATATCACCGCCCGTCTGGGAATCAGCAGGAACTACATCTTCTATCTGATCTTCGAGCATCGTTCCCAAAGGCTATTTCCTGAGACGAAAGTAAAAACCACACGCAAACGTTTTGCAGTATCTATAATAAGACCAAATAGAACCGCGATACAGCCTGCACCCTCGCCGGGAAATACTACTTTGCCACCAATAGGCGACAACATAAAACGACCCCATATGTTAAATAGCGAGCACGGAAATTCGCAGCATCATGCTTCAAAACCACTACTTCCAAGAGTTGTAAGAGTAACGCAACAAGGGCTCACTGTCAACCGGGTAAAGTAACTTTGCCAGGGCACGCCCCCCGCCGGAGCGGACAGATCCAACCGCTCACCCTGCCACCTGCCTGCAGGTTCTGGTAGAAGGGAGATCAGCCCCTTGAGGGCTTCAAGAAAGCCACAGAGCATCTGAGCGAGAGCATTAAAGCATAGGCCGCTAAATGGCCCGAAAATTTTTTCTATCTGCATCAGTGCAGGTAATTGGTCATAAATAAACTATCAGCCTTCTCCTCCTGCTGTCTGAAACAAATTTTCTACCACTGAGCCCGTACAGTATATACTCGCGGCATCATTCCGCTTGGCCCACTGAAACTAATTTGTCCCTCAGGGCTAAAATCCACTTCTTC
>JAGXLK010000568.1 GCA_018334735.1 Planctomycetota bacterium
TGACCTCCACCACATCGAGGCGCCCGCTGGTCTCCTGCACTACCTTACCATCCTCGTACATTTTCGCCGTGATTTCAAATGCCCCGCTCTGCACTCCAACCCCGCCCTGTCTCGTGGCAGAAATCATGGGGGCATTTTACCGTCTGGAGAGCGGATTTTAAAGAATTACTGCGGCCGATCCGACAATATGACAGGGTAATGAACGCTTGATGCCACGTCGGCGGAGATGATTTGCCGGCGGCAACGCGGGGGGAGAACCGCTTAGAATCCGAAAACACCCCCCGAAAATCGCATGTAAGGCCCTCTGAGAGGGGTGTTATTGTCGTATCCTGTTGTCCTGCTGCCACTTGCGATGGTACGTCGCCCCATTCACCCTCAGACCCCACATGCGGCACCAGCTTGCCCAGCAGCGTCAATCAGTAGATTCTTTATGTAATTAGCCTCTTCCTTCGCAAGCTTCCGGACTATTATAGCTGCGCCATGCTCACCATATATTTTAAGAGCAGTAGTTCTCTCTCCAGGTCCTCGTTCCTTTTGACAGACCGATTCGCTCTCCGCACTCTCTTGGTCGCCTGAGACTTCTAACTCAATTTTTTCAAAATCGTTCAAACTCATCCTCTGCTGCTCCTGCCAAGCTCCACGAGAAGCTTTCTTTTCAAGCGTAATGTCGCCAAACCCAATTGTAATTCGCTTTCTATCAGGCAACAGGGAAAGCTTCGGAAGCGCAAAAGCGAGTATGACCGAGGCTCCTGCGACAGCCACTGTGAAAACCCAACCACCGAGCTGATGCGCCCATATGGCGAAAACAACACTCGCTAAAGAAATCCCCCCTGCCAACAATAACTTTGGGACAGGTGCTGACGAAACAGGTGGCAAGGTTATGTGGATTCGGTTAACTGATTCGCTTATCTGCAATTCCGATGAATCGGGGGGCGGGGACAAATCCAGCCTGTGACCTGCTTCCCCAAACTCTCTCCCTCGACTCTCATCAATTTCCCCAGTCCTCTCATAACTCTCACCAAAGATAGAAGTAGAAAATGGTTCGGTCCGTATTGTGTCTTGAAGGGGCAAACACGTGCGAGATGCAACTTCTTCTGCGATCTTTCTTGCAGTTTCCCAATTAAGACTTTCACCTAAGACCACACTTGTTGAATCACCACAAATCGCAACGGAAAAACACTCATAGTCCTGGAACCAAAGAAGCCTGCGGATACATGGTTTTAGGATTACTTCGTCGAATTGAGAGAGCTCAATTCTTTCTTTCCAGAACGGAACAAGAAGCCCCCACCACAACTCAACCGAGCTTTGATCTGGGTCGACGACCCGGCCCTTCCGACTCAAAAGGAGAAACATCCCCGTTGCGACGATGCCACCACCGACGAGAAAAACGAGGGGAGGCACAAACGCGTCGTTAGAGAATTCCAGCAAATACGGCAGAACGATCAGGATCCCACCACCCAAGATAAGGGCAGCTCCCGCACAAGAAATAATCCCTCCTCCTATGCGCAAATGGACACCCTCTGTGCCGTCCGGTTCTCTCATCCGGACCGGCCCGAAAAACAGACGGTCGCCTTTTTTGGAAGTCGTTTCTAAATTAGGCATTGCACTCTCCGGCGGTACTGCATCTTCTGTCGGCTTTTGTCTAGCCTGCCTTAACTATAACCAAGAAATAGCTGAAAAAACTCCTTCAATCAAGAAATCGAGCAAAACTGAGCAAAACCAAAGGCTGGTTAATGTAGTGTTTTAATACCGCAGATGCGAGAAGTGCTATCTCTGAAGGCACAATTTGCTGAGACACTGTTTCATTAGTTTTTTGGCATTTGATCTTATTTGCCATTTCCTTTTCGATGTTTGCTGATACTTTCGAATGGTTCCCGGGCCAGGATCTGAAAGGCTATTGAACATTCTGTCAGCCGCCCATGTAGCGATAGATGATTGTTTATTCGATGCCTCATTGATTGCCATCACGAGGTCATCCGCTACCGTTTTAGTTGTTCCTGTCACAGCTCCTCCCACAAACCCCGTTGTGGCCGCTTCGGCAATGGACCCGTGACGCCCGACTCCGGCCAAATAGTTCTCCGAATACTGTTGTCCTGCGCCAAGGACTGCCCCACATGCTCCAGCTGTTGCAGCTTTTTGGAGAGCCGCCCCTGTTGTTGACCAAAACTGAAAATGACTGGCTCCAGCAGAAACACCCCATTCCGAGCAAAAGGCGGCCGATTCCGCTGCTGATGTACTAGCGCTTGCAACAGCCGCGTCAACCGCAGGCATAACAATAAGTCCGCCAACCGCAGCAAAACTCCCTCCAGCGAAAATCGTCGCGTATGTACGCTGCTCTGCTTTATGTACCGCTAGCTTCGCTTGTAAAACTTGTGTATCTAAGAGCCATTTTTCAAGACTTTTCAGGTTCAACCAATGAGCGAAATTCGCCCATCGCACGGCATTCATCATGCACTCCGCCAAACTATCAGCTTTCAAAGACCGTTTAAACAAGGCCCTCGCTTGCCTGTCCGCCGCTGGGCCGATGTCACGGAATGAAAGGTATTGATACCCCGATCCGGTTACAATCGCTTGTAAACCAGTAGGATCCATATATTTCATTGGCTGGTTGGCAAGCCCACTATACCAAGCAAAGATCTGCCCCACAGAAATCGGATCCCTCTGCAGAAACCTCCCCAGCTCCGGCCAGTAGTGGCGGTGGCGGTAGTAGTAGAGCCGGCTCTCAGGGTCGTATCTCCTGCCCTGGAACATGTAGGCGTTCCCCACCGCGCTGGCGCTCCGCTCGTTGCCCTGATTGTCAAGGATCGTCGGCTCTCCATACGCACTATACCTGTATCTTTCCACCACTTCACCCGAATCGTCGGTCATCGCCCGCACGTTATACAGGTTGTTGGTGTGATAGTAGAACGTGCCCTCCTCTGTGGTCAGGCTGATCGGCTCGTCAATGTAATTTCCGTAGGTATAGGTTTTCTCCACGCTCCCGCCTCCGCCTCGCTCCTCCACCACCTGCCAGCCGTCATACACGTAGCGCGTGGTGCCGTTCAGCTCGTCGGAGTGTGTGACTTCCCGGGTTATCCGGCGGTTGTTGGTATCGTAGCTGTACTGGGCCAGGGTGACGGCCGGGGCATCGGATTCGCTCACCCGCACCAGCCGGTTCAGGGCGTCGTAGCCGTAGTGATACCACCCGTCATCAATCAGATTCCCGTTCTCATC
>JAGXLK010000569.1 GCA_018334735.1 Planctomycetota bacterium
CAGAGACGCAGAGGACAGGGACGGCTACAGCGAAACGACCGAACGACTGACGGCAAAGCGGTGGCGAGCCACCGCACTCCATAGCCGGCTCCGCCGGCGGGGTTCATGCACGAGACGGTGCTGATACGATTGTCCGGTACGCAGCATATTCCGTTGGGGAACAAACGACGAAGGGCAACGAATAACGGCACAGCGGCGCCCGCCGTGGGGGATTCGTTGGGGAGACGTGCCTGCAATTTAAAATATCCTTGTCATCGGCATCCCCCTTTCCAGGTAGTCCACCGCGACTCGCGGCCACGGCAGTCCAAAAAAACAACAGAAGATAGCCGAATGCCGAATTCACTCCATCTAATCCGTTTCCCCGTTCACTCTATCCAGTTTGTTACTCCGTTCACTCAATCCAGTCCATTCCTCAGTTCACTCAAAACTGCTTTACTCCTCCAGCGGCTCCACCTCAAGCGTCTTGCTGGCGTCGGATTTCTCGACCTGAAGTTGTCCCAACACCTTCACCTTCCTTTTGTCCCACGCGGTTTTCCTCGGCCAGTAAAGCGCAAGGACCCAATGCTGACCAGGGATAAAACTCATGTCAAGGGTGTGGGTTTGCTGTAGTTCTTTATGAAGGTGCCGGTCCTTGGCGTCGAAATTGATCCACGCCATCGGCACCGGATCATCCCGTTTCAGTTTCACGGAAATGCGCGCCAGGTCCTTTGTGATATTCTCCGGCCGAATCCGTAGCTTGAACTCGACCAGGTCATCAGGCTCAATGACCACGTCGGCATCCTCTGGCAACCGAAGACGACGCTTTTGCACCGACCTCACGCACATCCACCCCACAGCTTGACGTTTCCTTTCGGTAACCCGGAGCATGCCTCCCAGTTTCTCAGCTTGCAAACTGAAGGATCCGTCAAACCGCGGGAAGGTTTTATCGCTCCGCCCGGACAGAAAATACCCCACCTCCAGATGTTGACCATGGGCCCGCAGATCCGCCTTGATCGTGCCACGTATCTGTTTTGGGGGCTTACTCAGTTTTTTGCTTTTCCGGGTCAGAGTGGGAAGCGGATACCGGGTGAACAGATTGATGACCGCGATCTTCCCGCGGGGGATCTCATCGGGCACGGCGAAGACGTTCTCATACCACGGGTATCCATAGCCCGTATCCCCCATCTCGTCCCGCTTTTCGGGAACCATGTACTGAATACGGTAACGGTGAGAAAATCGAAGCGTCTCCGGCTGCCCGGAACCTTGCGGGGAGACGCCCAGGCGAAGCGAATGTCCGTCAACCTCCAAATTTGTATCCAGTTCGTGATCTTCGGATTCCATTATCTTTCCGTTTTGCCAGCGGTTGAAAAGCGCCCCTTCAACATCAACTGGCTCTTGTTTGCCATCGCCGGAGGTCTCGAAAAAACGCAGCTCCACCACCGGGATGTCGGCCGGCACGCCGGGCGGAACGAACGTGCGGACCCCGTCCTTGACCTCGGATATTGCTCTATACAGGGACCGGTGACCCGCCTGGCGGGGATTATCGTTCTCCAGCAGGCCGGTTTCCGCACGGTCGATAAATTTAGAAAAGGGAGACTCCTCCGCGTCCCCTGTCCGGTGCGGCGAAGGCTCGCCTCCGGAGCCTCCTGAGGCGCCATTCCCACTGCCGTCGGTCAAAACCCCCGATGTGATGACAATCCATCCGCCGAGCAGTCCTATCACCAACAACAAGCCAACCGCGACGGCTAATTTCTTCATATTCAGGGGCTCCCTGGTTGGAGTGAGTACACTATCTCTCCCAGACACGATAGATCATCTGGCGGTCATCATTCTCGGTCAGTAAGGCACGCGCGGTGGTGGGATGAATATTGCTGGGAGGGCCCCCGCTGCGGGCCGTTTCGTGGACCCGCGTTGACAGGTCGGCAAAGACAAAGAAGGAGGTGCCGCTATCTAGGTCCATCCCTTTCCCTATTTTCCACTTTCCGGTGTTTTGTTCCTCGCTCCAGATCCTATCTCGAAGTGGCCCCCAATCCCCTCTTACTTCGACCTTGTCTTTTTTTCTGTCGTAAACGGGCCTTTCCCATCGCCAGAACGTATCGATCTGCGCCTGGGCGCCGTGGTCAATTGTCTTGTCGTTTCCTGTGGCATCGATGGCAGCAAAGATGACGCTGGTCAGGCCGGCCGCCTGAGGGACACCATAGGAGGTCAGAAAAATGCTCACAACGGTTTCTGCCGCGGCCAGAAGGGGCTTCTTGAACTTTGGCTCGTTTTGGTCGTAGACGCTTTCTTCAATCTCGACACCGCCCTGGAAAAACACCAGACGGCAGTGCGCATTGTCCTTCGAGTAGTCCATGGCCGTTTCATTGGGCTCCAGAACATCCTGCAACGCCGCGTGCCTGGCCCGCTCGTGGGGAACATCCTCGTCGCGCCCGTTCTTGCCGCCATAGGAAATGTTCATCCAGGCCCCCTCTCGATGACCGTAGTTCTTGGCCGCCACGAGGGTATGCAACTTACAAAGGGAGTCCAGCTCAAGGTCGGCTCTGGAATAATGCCAGGCGCTGTATAAATTAGCCCAACCGAACAATGTTGTAGTATATGTGTCTCCCGACGGGTGAACGGTCCTTGTATAGGTTGGTTGTTCAGTATACTTCCATGCTTTTTTCGTCACTTTCCACTCAGTCCAATCCCACAACGTATAGTGTTCCTCATATTTGAATGTCTTTAGCGCCTGAAACACCCGTGTCGGTTTAACGTTGATCTTGGACTTCGGGCTCAGACTTTTCATCGGCGGTATATCCTTCCCGACGCTGATATCTGCGGCTGGAACCGAAATATCAGCGAAATACGGCACTCGCCCGCCCTCGTCTCTGTCGGAATGTATCTCTATTCCGTTCACTCCTACATTGATCACGAACTGTCCCTGTTGGGACGTGTCATGCGGCACCTGGATTTTGGAATACGCTCCGCTTGGCACGTAACATTCGTACGTATAGTTATTTTCCGCGGGGTCATATTTCGCCAAGGTCTGCAGAGTTGAGTTGTTATTAACCCCAACGGTTCTTGCCAGAAGGTTTTGTGCGGCGAATTTGTCTGAACCCGGGAGAAGAAAATCTGCGTGCACGCTGCTCAATTTGCAATCGACACCATCCAGACCAAGCAGCTGAAACCTCAGTGTCGTGGCATAATCGGCATCTGCGAACAGGTAGTCCGGCGCCCGGGTTATCTCCACCT
>JAGXLK010000570.1 GCA_018334735.1 Planctomycetota bacterium
CCGAAGACAACGGAGAATAATTAGAATATTGGCCATGGCAAAATACGATTTTCAAATCAGGGAGGCAAAAGGCACGAATGATCTCTCAACAATCGAACATCGCGAGAAATTTCCGGGAATGTCAGGCACAGAGGTGTAAATCGTGAGCAGATCGCCCCAATCCAGCCCGACGGCCGTTGAACTCGCGCGCAAGGCCCGCACTCTCAAAATACAAACACAGCGGAGCGTCAGAGAACGTCTGGCTGGAGCTTACAAAACCGCTTTCCACGGCACGGGGCTGACGTTCGAGGAACTGCGCCACTATCAACCCGGGGATGAAATCAGGCATATCGATTGGCGGGCCACAGCTCGGTTTGGAGAGCCATATGTGCGCCATTTCGAAGAAGAGCGGGAGCTGAGGGTTTTGTTCGCTTTCGATATAAGCGACTCGATGGGAAACGCAGCAGAAAGTTTTTCTGCCCGCAATACGGCCTGCAAAATCGCCGCCATGCTTTCACTCTCTGCCGTCCGCGGCGGAGATCGTGTTGGCGCTTTGTTTTTCGGTGGGAACGATGTGCTGCCGGTGGCCCCTCGAAAAGGAGATCGCCAGGTCCTTCAAATCCTCCGCCATTGCCTCTTCGAAAAATCTTCCGCCGAAACCACTGACCCCCGAGGTGTTCTTCGAAAACTGCAGAATCTTCGTTCTCATGCGGTAGTGTTTCTGATCAGTGATATGTTCTTCAATCCCCCGCTCACCGATCCGTCGGTACGATCGCTGACTCGAAAAGTAGGACGCCGGCATGAGGTCGTTGCGATCTCGATATATCCCCATTGTGTAGCGACGTCACGGAAGGGAATTATTCTACAAACCCGCGATTTTGAGTCCGGCAAAAACACAAATATCGATCTTTACGGCCTCGGAAAGGATAAATACCTCCGGCGCGAAGGCCAGCGCACCAAAAATCTGGACGAGACCCTGGCAACTTTTGCAGAGGGGTGTGTCTGGGTCGAAGCCGGTAATAATCCCGAACCCGCGCTACGCGACTTTTTCGGTTTAATGGCTTCTCGCAGGCCGCGCTCAGTCCGAGAAGAATAAATGGGAAAACTTTCGGATTTATGGTTGACACGGTCAGGGAAATGGAGCTAATATGATTTTGTGGGAGGGACTCCACCACTTTGTGGAAACCCGTACAGTTTTTGGCATTTTTTTGAGCAGAAACCAGGACAGGATAGTCATGGAAAAGGGCAACCATTCAGATACAGGGCAGGTCAAGCAAATTAATGGGCTGATTGTCATGAAAGACGTGGATCTGCGAAAACAACTCGTAAGCATCGTGGAGAATTCCTGCCAGGGTGTTTATGAGGCCGGCGATTCTGAAACAGCTCTTGATACACTGGCAGAACGCAAACCGCATCTTCTTGTAGTCGACGCAACCGAAGAGGATATTGAAGCCATGCGGCTCGTGAGAGTGGTCAGCAGCTCGTTGAGAAACTCAAAATCGCTTGTGCTGATCGACGCTGAAGACACCGCTTCCGCCATCGAAGCCACAAAACTGGGGGCTTTTGACTGCCTTCCGAAACCATTTGAAGCTTCTGGCTTCCGGCAGTCTCTTGAGATGGCCGCCAAGGAAATCTTAAGAGAAAGCCATCGCCAGGCACCGGGTGTAGCAAAACGATGGGCGGACGGCCACGCAATGGTCGGCAAAAGCGATGCAATGAAAGACATCTGGGAAAAAGTCCAAAGAGTCAAAGATGTGAACAGCAACGTTCTCATCCAGGGCGATACGGGAACGGGAAAAGAACTGGTCGCACGGGCTATCCATGACACCAGCCCTCGTTCCGATGGTCCGTTTGTTAAACTCAACTGTGGCGCCATTCCGAAAGATCTCCTTGAGAGCGAATTGTTCGGACATGAAAAAGGGTCTTTCACGGGCGCGCTTCAGCAACGCATGGGCCGATTCGAAATGGCCGACGGGGGGACTCTGTTGCTGGACGAAATCGGTGATATGCCTCTCGAGCTCCAGGTCAAGCTTCTCGGCGTTCTCCAGGACCGGTTCGTTCAACGAGTCGGTGGACACGAAAAAATTCCTGTCGATGTCCGAATCATTGCGGCCACACATCAAGATCTGCCGAATGCGATTGAGGAAAACCGGTTTCGACAGGACCTTTATTACCGCTTGAATGTCATACCAATCAACGTACCACCGCTGCGAGAACGCAAAGAAGACATACAACTCCTCGTCGACCATTTCATCAAAATGTACAGAAAACAAACCGGTCGAGACGTCGAGGGCATCACCGAAGAATCAAGACAAATCCTGATGCATTACGACTACCCGGGGAATATTCGAGAGCTCGAAAATATTGTTGAAAGTGCCGTTGTCCTTTGTAGCGGGGATGCGATTTCTGCCAAAGAGTTACCCCATTATCTCGGCGGGGAAGAAACCGCAAAAATCAGCGTCAAGCCCCTGGTCGGCAAATCGCTGGAGGAAGTGGAACGTCTGCTCATCCTCGAAACTCTGCGCTACGTAGAAGGTAACAAACGTCAGGCCGCAGAGATTCTCGGCATTACACCCCGTTCCATCTACCGGAAGCTAAACCGCTACGAAATCCCCCTTGATAGCGTTACCACCTGAGCATTATCCCATATCTCGTTCCGATCTACACCGCCTCTATTTTTCCATCCTGAAAAACGGGAATACAAACCAGGGGAATCGTACGAACATTTGACTTTTTCGCTGGCGAACGCTAAAGTAACAATTTCTTTCTCTGCGGGGCAGCGAGCCGTTTTTCCTGACCCGAAAGCTTGCCCCATAAAAAAATCACAATCAAGGAGTTGTTGGAACCTCATGGCCGAAAAAAAAAGAAGCTCGCGAACACGATGTCGTTTCTGCCGTCAGGGCGTGGACAAAGTTGATTACAAAGATATTGATCAGCTGCGAAAACTCACAACCGGCGAAGCACGTATGTTCAGCCAGAAAAGGTCCGGGAACTGTGCCCGTCATCAGCGCATGTTCAAAAAAGCCATAAAACGAGCGCGATTCCTGGCTCTGATGCCTTACGAATAACACATTCCGCGATGGCCCCCGCGTGAATGTATGCGTTTAGCGTTGGTGCTGTCGGTAAGCCCGCGGAGCGGGCGTGGCAGACGTAGCCCGGGGCGAAATGAGGCCGCTGTTTTGGCCGAACGAGCCCCGGGTTAGCATTGGGAAGCAGCCGAAGGA
>JAGXLK010000571.1 GCA_018334735.1 Planctomycetota bacterium
GCAACACCTCCCCGACATTAGGCTCTGTCCGAAAATACGGATCTGGATTCGAGCGGCTGCATTTGCGGCTGGCTTTGTCCGCCTGTATCGGCTTATCTCCACTGGATAGGCCTGCTTCGGCGTCCGCGCCATCCGCAAATTCGCTCGCTCTCGGTCCGACGACCGCATTCTCAGACAGAGCCTAATATGTTATTACTCGACAATCTTGGCGACTTTTTCGCTGGTGGGGTTTTTGATCAGACCTTTTTCAGTGATAATTGCAGCGATGTGCTCGGCCGGCGTAACGTCGAAAGCGGGGTTGTAGACTTCAATACCCTCCGGGGCAATCTGGCGTCCGCCCCAGCGAGTTATCTCTTCAGCGTCACGTTCTTCGATGGGGATCTCCGAACCATCGAAAAGGCTCATATCGAAAGTGCTTATGGGCGCTGCCACGTAGAATGGCACGCCGTGTTCACGGGCATTCACGCTGAGACTGTATGTGCCGATTTTATTCGCAGTATCGCCGTTAGCAGCGATTCGATCGGCTCCTACGATGATGGCGTCGATTCGGCCTTCTTTCATGACCTGTGCTGCCATGCTGTCGCAAATCAGTGTGACTGGAATGCCGGCCTGTTTCAATTCCCAGGTTGTCAGCCGCGCGCCCTGCAGAAGTGGTCGCGTTTCGTCGGCGAATACGGAGATTTCTTCCCCTGATTCGTGGGCGGCGAACATCACGGCGAGGGCGGTTCCGTAATCGGCAGTGGCGAGTCCCCCGGCGTTGCAGTGCGTTAATAATTTATCCCCATCGTCAATCAGTTTTGCGCCGTTACGCCCGATTGCGCGACAAATTTCCTTATCTTCTTCCTGGATACTGAGTGCCTCAGCAAGGAGTCGAGGTTTGAGCTTATCTAAGGGGAGGGTTTCGTGCTCAAGGGCGGCTTTTTCCATTCGGTCCAGTGCCCAGAACAAATTAACGGCCGTTGGCCGACTGCCCTCGAGATATTTTTTTGCTCTCCGAAGATCCTCTATGAACACCTCGAAGTTCTCTGCGTCTGAATCCCGGATTCCCAGGACCAAGCCCATCGCAGCGGCTACACCGATAGCCGGTGCCCCGCGGACGCGCAGAGTTTTAATGGCTTCCCAGACTTGATCCAGGTGCTCGCACTTTACGTACTTGAACTCAACCGGCAGCAAGGTTTGATCGATTAGCTCGACGTGACCATCGATACCGCCGATCCATCGGATTGTTTCTTGTGGCATTAGCTCCCCCTGTCAATGTTAGAACAAGAGAACTCAGGCCCCGTATTTATCGAGTAGAGCGGCATTTGCCAGCAGCAACGACATCAAATGTGTCGCATGGAAAATGCCGAGAGGGCCATTATTGCAGGAATGTTCGGTAAATTCTTCCAGACCGGAAGGATCACATTGTGCGGAATGAATAAGAAGCGGCACGGGATGCCAGCTATGCAGTTCCATGCAACAAGGGGTTGAATGGTCGCCGGTGATCGCAACTGCATCAGGTTCGGCATCCAGCAGCATATCAAGAGATTGATCGACTTCTTCAATGACTCGAACTTTCTTGTCGAAATCCCCGTCTTCGCCGCCCTCATCGGTTTTTTTTACGTGAATAAAGTGGTAGTCGTAATCCTCCCGCGTATCGAGATAGGTCTGGAATTCGTCTTCGACGCTTTGACCCGTTTCGATGAGATCCATCCCCGCGAGTTTTGCCAGCCCCCGGTACATGGGGTAGGTGGCGATAGCGCCAGAGCGCAGGCCGAACCGATCTTCCATGGAGGCGAGATCCGGTAGTTCTGCAATGCCCCGAACAAGAATCGCGTTGATCGGATCCCCACCGTCGAGAATTTCGAGGGCGCGTTCCTGGAACTTACTCACGATCCGCGCAGCTTTTTCGGCCTCCGGGCGAAGAGCCTCGGCTTCATGAAGTGGCTCTCCATTCTGGTGCGGGTCGGTGTCATGCACCCCTTCGGCAAGCCCCGGGCCGCGAAATACAACAGCAAAACGGTGTCCTTTGGCAGCTTTTATAATGACCTTAACATCTTCAATTTCGGGGATTTCTTCCTGCAACAAGCGGCAACGCTCGGCGCTGACTTCGGTCTCAGGACGTCCCGCGCGCCTGTCGATGATAACACCGTCCTGGCGTGTGCAGAAATTGCAGCGGGCCGCAATGTCTCCAAATTTGACCTTCATATCGATTCCGAGGGCTTCCATCACACCGCGGCCAATCATGATTTCTCGGGGATCAAAACCGAACAATCCCAGGTGCGCGGGGCCGCTGCCCGGGGTGATTCCATAGTCGACCGGAATAATCCGTCCGAGACTGCTGCGCCCGGCCAGCTCATCCATGACGGGAGTTTCCGCTTCTTCAAGGGGAGTTTGCATCCCAAAATCGGGGTGGCGAACGTCCCCAACGCCGTCCATTATGAGGAGTATCAGTGACATATCTTCGTGCGGCCACGCACTGCAATCTTTCACAAGGCTTTGAACGATGTCAGGTGTTTCCATGGAACCTTCCTAAAATGCTGGAATCCAATCAGATAACCGGGTTGTGAGAGGAAAAAACCGGCTGCGACAGTCCAGAGCCAAAGTATATTAGCCGGGTATGAGACTGTCAAGACAGTTGCCTGTGGCGACAGGGATGCCCTGGTATCGCTCTGCCCCCCATATTTCAAGCCCCCTGAGCGCCGGATATGCGCGGAGGGCAAAGGCGGGTGTGTTCGTATACCCCAACTGCAGCCTGACAAAGCATAGGGGCAGAAGCCTCTTTCATCATAGTAAGACCGGGGCTGGTTTTTTTGTCTTTGGCGCAATGCTGCCGCCGATTTGTGGCAGAGGATTCACCGCTTGATCGTGATGGCCGGACGCTCAGTGTGCCAGTCGGTCGCTTCCTGATAAGAGTTTGTTGCAACGAGGAGATCTTCCTCCGCCCAGGAGGGCCCCAGAAGTTGCATCCCAACGGGCAATCCCCCGTCGGTGAATCCGCATGGAACCGAGATTCCGCAGATACCCGCCAGATTACACGATATGGTGAACACGTCGCTCAAGTACATTTCAAGCGGATCCTCAGTTTTTTCGTTGATCTTGAAGGCTGCGGTTGGCGTTGTTGGGGCGAGAAGCAGATCGACTTCTTCCCAGACCCGGTCGAAATCCTGCTTGATAAGGCGGCGGACCCGGCCCGCTTTGAGGTAGTAGTCGTCGTAGAAA
>JAGXLK010000019.1 GCA_018334735.1 Planctomycetota bacterium
CATATCCGGACAGGGTTCGATAAAGACGAGCCGCCCATTCTTCGTCCTGAAACCAGCTGTCGGGTTTATCGGCTTCAATGACGGCATCGTCTCCCGATCGTCTTCCCAGGGCGGGATTCCAGAAGGAGAGTCGTTCACCGGTGACAAAACGATCGGAATCGAAGCGGGGCACGAAAACCAGATCAAAATTGGCGATATCGCCGTAAACTGAAGCTTTCACGGCATCGGACGGCGCTTTCAAATACTCCGTGTCCCGTCCGATGAAGAATGATTGGTAGTCTTTAGGGAACAGATCGTTCAGAAACACCAGATCTCCTGTGCCCCAGGTCAGTATCTGGCGTCCGGCACGGACATCGACGAAAGGGGCGGGAGAGAACGTGAGGTTGGCTTCCCTGAGGTCGATGCATCCCGTTCCGTCTTCAATATCGGCATCGAAGGTGGTGTGGCCCGGCTCGTCGGCCAGAAAATCTGTCGTTAATTTAGCCCGTGTTGTGCCCCAGTATTTTTTCAACTCGAGCTGGAGACGTGCCTCACCAAGGATAGCATTTTCTTCCTGATGGTGATCGTCCTGTGTTCTCACCCCGTAACGACCCTCAAGGAATCCGTTCAGGTCGAACGGAAGTTGTTCCAACAGGGGCGCTTTCTCCCGGTCCGGTTTCTTCACTTCCTTTTTCTCCGACAGGCCGTCGGGAAGGGAAGGTTCGCCTTCGGTCTCAGGTTGCAGGCCCGGAGGCAAATCCGGTGTATCTTCTGTTTTTTCTGCCCCCAGCCCCGGGGGGAGGGCCGGTTCCTCCTGATCTTTTGTTTTCTCGTTCAGTCCTTCCGGCAGGGCGGGTTCTTCCTGCGCCACTGCGGAGAGATTTAAAAAAAGCAGAGAAACTGTCAGCGCCGATAGAATTCGCCGTGCAGAATAGAAAGATGGCGTCATCAGTTTCCCTTCTTGAGCGAAATGTTTGTTCAGGAAGCGGGCATTGCCACAACGAGAAGACAAGCCAGATCGCTCATTCCATTTTCAGATATTTCGCCGGTGCGCGTCTCAGGTAGCGTTCTGTGAAAATATCTTCTTCCAGTCCGATGTCGTACTCGACGTCTGTGTATTCGATGACGGTTTGCCCGCCCCCCTGAAGATCTTTCACCCGGGATTTTGTCACCGTGGGATACCCCTGAATTTGTTGCACGGCGAGAACCTGGTATTCCCTGTATTTGTTATCCCGATCGTCGAAATATTCAATTTTCACGGGGATAAAAGTCGATTTGTGAATCCACATGCGATAGTACTTAAATTCGACGAGTTTCGGTTTCTTTGGCGTGTTTTTCAGGACGTAGTAGTTGGAGGTGGTTTTCTCAAGTTCGTGTTTGTCTTCGTTTGTGTTTCGGCCCGAGACGTCCTCGTAGTAGAAATGCGATCCCACGAAACTCGTCCGTTCATCGCTGGCAGCAATGCGTTTTTTGAGGTCGAGCCCGGGGAGATACAACCAGCGGTCATCATCCTTATCCAGCGCCACGTGTTTCCAGACCATAAAGACGGTGCCTTCCACATCGCCCGGCCGGTGGAAATAGACGTAGAACTTCTGGTCCTTCATGTACTCGTCTTTTCCATATTTATCGGCCTCTGACTCGGGCGGGCGTTCGTCGCGGCGCAGGATGGTGAAGCCGCGATGCCTTTCGCGTCCCTGTTTGTCCGTAATCGTCATCGATACCCGGGCGCGTCCGTCACGTCCCTGATAGTAGGCGACGCGATTCGTGTTCTGGACAATCTCATCGACCGTTGGTGTTTTTTCCCCGGCAAGGGTGCTGGAGAGCATGATGATCGTGAATGTTGCACATAGAGTGAACGCGAACGATTTCCATTGTTTCGACGTTGTCATTGGTTTTCTCCTTCAGCAACGAATTTTTTTGTTCGACGCTTTTCATGTCTCGAGGCGTAAGCGCAGATTCCGGCGAGAATCAGGATGACCGGGATGCTGATCCCTGTTAGAAGTGACCATCCGACATCCAGAAGTTGCTCGACGTTGATGATAACAAGGGCAATACCGGCGATCCCGGAGGTAATGCAGGTGATGCAGTTGCAGGTGATGCACCAGACCTTTGAGCGCGGAAAAAGTTTTTTCTCAAGAAGTGTGATGAGCGAGGGCAAAATCAGTAGAGATGCTACCCCTGCGGTGAAGAGGATAGCTGCGATGAATATTCCGACGGTTTGATAGGGTACGAGGGGAGCTGCCAGAAGCGGCAAAAATCCAAGTCCAACCACTATGGCGTTGCGTGTGATTGCCCGGGCGGGCTCGCCAAAAACCGGTCCTGCTGTTTCCTCCCACGAGGCGTATTGCTGGTATATATCCCGGCTTCGAGTAAGGAAGTGAATAGCATAGTCCACAGCCAGGCCCAAGCTGAGAGATGAAAGTACCGCGACCGGCATGTCATAGTCTTTTCCCACCAGACCGACAATACCGTATATCATCCCGATCGTGACCGTGAGCGGTACCATACAGAGCAGACCCCACAGGGCGGATCGGTAGAGCAGCGTCATCATCAAAAAGACGCAGAGGAAACTTCCGAGGAAGGCTTTCAGCATGCCCCGGGCCATTTTTTGCTGCCAGACGACATTGATATAGGTCAGGCCAAACCAGTCGTGTTTCAACTCGAAAGGTGGGGGATGGTTATCAATGTAGTTGTCAACCGTTTGTTTCACTGTGCTCATGTCCTTGTTGTCTCCGCTTGTGAGCTGGAACCACATTACTGATTCACGGTAGTCCGGAGTCACAAAATGCCAGAGATCCTGCGGACGGTGGCTGCTTTGATATTGAAACAAGCAATCTCCAACCCCAGATACGGTATCAGGCAGGCGGAATGCCTGTTCAGGTGTCAATTTGTCCCCGTTCCGCACAACTCCCGTCATCAGATCGCGGTGAACGGTTTTGACGATATCGGCGAGGGAATTAGACTTCCCAATACGGTTGGGCAGAGCTTTGCGTGTGGCTTTTTGGAGCCCGGCAATATAAGCGAGTGTTTTCGGGTTTTTGAAGATTTCTTCTTCTCTGGTTTCCGCCGCTGATGGTTCAGAATCGTCTTGCGAACCTTCTACAGGGCCGCCGCCGAGACCGGAGGGGAGGGCAGGTTCGGTGCCGGTGCTCATCCCGCCCCCGGCCGGCAGGACGCCCGGGCTATCGAGACCACTGGGCAGACTCGGTTCGTCACTTTCAGGTTCGCTTGTGGGCGCAGGTTCCGGTTTCGTTGTTTCGTCTGTGCCCGCTTTTTCTGCGGCAGATTTTTGGGAGGCGTCTGTTTGAATTTTGCCGGGGGGACGCAGCGACAAATAGGCCATGTATGTCCCGCCAAAGTGATCGTTCAGGACACGATCCGCCACCCGGATGGGGTGAGATGTGCCAAACCATTTGGTGGGATTGTCATTAATCCGGATGAGTTTGATGCCGTAGACGGAAACTCCGAGGAGAATGACGACGAGGACGAGAATCAATTTTGCATAGCGATATGTGAATTGCCCGACGTTGCGAAGGATGTTGCCGAGAACGGTTCTGGTTGCTTCGGTCTCCGAGTGACTGGCGCCAAAATTTTCCAGGCGTTCTTCCGGGATGAACATGATAAAGCTCGGGATGAAATTTACCGTGCAGAACCAGGCGACCATTACACCGAAAGCGACAAAGAGTCCGAAAACCTGGACAGGCGGGATGGGAGCCAGAGCCAGGGACGCGAAACCAACGGCGGTTGTGAGGGATGTATACAGCATTGGGATGAACAGTTTATCCATCACATTTTGAATCGTCTGACGCCGATCACGGGTTTCCTGATATCGGTCGAAGAATTCCGAGAGGATATGCACGGCATCCAGCACGGCGATCGGCACGATGAAAATAGGAATCATACTGCTCATGATGTGAACCGTATTGCCGGTCACAACCAGCAGTGCCATCGTTGAGGCTGCCGCGACGATTGCCACGATCATCGGGGAAACGATCAACAGCAGGTTGCGGAAGAACACCAGGAGCAAAATGAAAATGATGATCATAGCAATAGGGGCGGAGATAGCCATTTGCTTGAACATCTCCATCCCGAAGGTGTCTTCGGCAACGGGCAAACCGGTAATATGAAATTCCTCCGGTCCCGTAAAGGTTGCGACTTTCTCCTGAAGTTTTTTGTAGACCTTGTAGCTCTGGTCTTTCGAGGTGAGCGGAAGATATATGCAAACAGCTTTGCCATCTTCGCTCACCATGGTGCCATTGAGGAAGGGGATGCGCATGGCTTTCCGGCGGACTTCCAGGGCCGCCTCCTGAGTCGCTGGCGGTTCAGGCATCAGCCATTCAAAAGTTACCTCCCCGGGCGCCGTTGGCTCCAGGCTGTCCACCCTGGAGGGGGCTATAATATCCTGTTCGATCACACCCGCCATCGCCTCTGGATCTGCCGGATCCGGCCATTGCAGCGACGCGGCATACTCGGTCAATTCATGGATTTTGCTGAGCGAATCCGGGTTGAAAACACCGTCAGAATGCTCGGAGTTCACGACCCCGACAACCACCATGTCATGAAGGTCCATTTGTCCCTTCATGTGATTGTGAAAGACTCGTACCGGCTCGTCCTCAGGGAGCATGTTCTCAGGATCGGTGTCGATCTTGAGCGAATTAAGCCCTTTAAACGTATCGGGCCAGAGTGTCGGCAATCCGGCCAGCATAAGGAGGACGACTGTCAATACCACCGTGGTAATTGCTACAAAACGGGGGCGAGTTACCGAAAAGTTTACGATCGATTTGCCGGCGTCCATTAATCGTTTTCCTCACATGTCTTGCGGATGGAACGAAGAAGTTCGGTAAGGCGTGGGCTGACGATTTGATAGTAAACTTCTCGTCCGCGCCTCTCGCGATCGAGCAAGCCTCGGCCCTTGAGAAGACTCAGATGCTCGCTGGCGTGATGGGATTTCAGACCGCACATGTCGGCGATTTCACCAACTGTAAATTCTCCCTGCATCAGGATATTGACGATCCGCAGGCGCGTGGGATGGCCCATAACCCGCAGACAATCAGCTGCTCTTCGAAGCTCTTGTTCCGGTATGAGCTTTACGTTTGAATTCGCCATGGTTTTTCTCCTGTCGATATATCATGATATCAAGATATGACTCAGTGTCAAGCTTGGTTTTTTCGCTGGCCTCGTATCAGGGAGACTTATCGGAGGTGAAGGGGAGCGCGGCTGAAATGAAGGGCAGCGGTACGGCTTGGAGCAAAACGGTTGCGTCGTTTTTGTGCAAATGTTGTTTCCCGATCACTTTTTGTGCAGAATCCTCCTCGGTTTTGTGAATTTAGTTCGGATCAAGGTCGAGCGCTTAATTTACTTAAGCTGTGAAACAAAAATAGCTTACGACACAGGCAGATCGGAAAATAAGCGCGCTGGCACAGACCTTGCAAGAACGTCGATTGAGGCGACCGGTGAGAAACGGCTCACCGGAGTGTCTGCCTTCGCTTTTCAGGATTCGTTTCGATGGGAGATTGAGCGGTGTACAGGAAAACGTCTGGCCCTCTGAAGATTTTGTTCTTTTTTGTCTTGTTTTGTGGGAGTGTACATGCAGCAGAACCTTCATCAAGTTCTAATGCTGTGGCCATCGACACGGTCTGGATGCTTGTTGCAGCCTTTTTGGTTTTTTTCATGCAGCCGGGCTTCGCAATGGTTGAAGCCGGTTTCACGCGTGCGAAAAATGCCTGCAACATCATCATGAAGAACCTGATGGATTTTTCAGTGGGGTCGCTGGCGTACTGGGCCATCGGGTTTGGGATTATGTTTGGGGCCGACAGATTGGGTCTTTTTGGCACGGACGGATTTTTTCTGTCGACCGGAGACCCATCGACGACCGAAGGACTCTGGCAAATTGCCTTCTGGATGTTCCAGGTTGTCTTCGCGGCTACCGCCGCCACGATAGTTTCCGGTGCGATGGCGGAACGGACAAAGTTCGTCGGGTACCTGGCCTACAGCGTTTTGATCTCCGCTTTCATTTATCCGGTGGTCGGACACTGGATTTGGGGCGGCGGATGGTTGGGAGATCTGGGTATGGTCGATTTTGCCGGATCAACCGTTGTCCACAGTGTCGGGGGTTGGGCGGCTCTGGTCGGCGCGGCGATTCTCGGTCCGCGAGAGGGGAAATACGTTCGCAATGGCGAGAAGGTTACCTCCCGTGCATTGCCGGGCCACAACATTCCCCTGGCGTCTCTGGGAGTGTTTATCCTCTGGTTCGGCTGGTTCGGGTTTAATGCCGGAAGCACCACCTCTGGAACGAATCTTTCAATCGGTACCATCGCCGTGACAACAAATCTGGCGGCCGCTGCCGGAGCCGTTGCGGCCATGCTGACGGTCTGGTTTCTCGAAGGAAAACCTGATGCCAGCATGTCCTTGAACGGCGCGCTCGCCGGCCTTGTGGCCATTACCGCTGGATGCTCGGTCGTTTCCCCGGTTGGGGCGGTTGTGATCGGCCTGACCGCCGGAGCGCTTGTCGTTGTTTCCGTGCTTTTTATCGACCAGATCCTGCGTGTGGACGATCCCGTGGGCGCGGTGAGTGTGCATGGCGTCTGCGGCGCATTTGGCACACTGGCGGTCGGAGTATTCGCGAATCCGGCCTACGCCGTCTCGTCTGGATCAGGTGAACTCGCGGGCCTGTTTTACGGAGGTGGATTCGAACTGCTTGGTATCCAGGCCCTGGGCGTGCTGAGTGTCCTCGCGTGGGTCGGGGTCACAGGGGCAGCGACGTTCCTGCTCATCCGATCGACAATTGGACTGCGAGTCACGCGAGATGAAGAACTTCGCGGGCTTGATATCGGTGAGCATGGCATGGAAGCCTACGCCGGATTCCAGATTTTCACAACTGAATGAATTAACAGACAGCTCCTGGAGGTGAACAGATGAAACTTGTCATTGCATACATCCAACCGGAAAAACTCAACGACGTTAAACAGGCTCTCTACGAGGCCGAAGTCTACAAGATGTCCGTCACTAATGCCCTGGGTTGCGGTCAGCAGAAAGGCTACACTGAATCTTACCGGGGTGTGGAAACCGAGGTGAACCTGCTGAAAAAAGTGCGCCTGGAGATCGGCGTCAACGAGGATTTCGTCTCTGCGACTATCGAAGCCATCACCCAGGGCGCGAGGACGGGAAATATCGGCGACGGTAAAATCTTTGTGGTCGACCTGGCGGACTGCATACGTATCCGCACGGGTGATCGTGGTTCGGATGCTATCGGATGACGTGTGAGAGGACGGTCCGACACGCTCAAACGCCGGCCGTGGAGGAAGGTACATCTCCTGCGGCCGGCAGTTTTTGCATTCAGGCGGCGCGAAAAAAAAATGTTCCCATAATTTCCTTCGTCTTGTGGGCCCGGTCGCACCAGCGCAAAAATTTTCAGCCGGGCTCATTCCGCCTCGTGAAGGGTCAAGATCTCGCCCTCTTCGGTGCGAATTTCGAGAACAGAAGCGTCGAGGATTTCCTGTGTCGCTCCCGGACGCCTGACGGCGGCTTTTTTCCACGGGTTTTTCAAGCGGAAGGTGCCACCGGCCAGACTTTCCACGCGCACGGGGCCGACCAGACCGTTTTTTCGTGAAGCGCTGACTTTGAAGGCACCATCGGTGAGCATTCCATCGAATTGCACCTCGTCCCACCGGGAAGGCGCTCCGGCGAAAAGATAGTTGACACCTCTCCGGGTGTGCAAAAGCATCTCCTGGATCGCCGCCACGGACCCCATACCGCCGTCCATCTGCATCACGTCGGTCTCGTTGAAATTCCCGCCCATGGCCGGTGCCCCCATCAGGGAAATACCGGAAGGACGGCAATTATGGAGCGTGCCTTCGCCTTCGTTTGTGAAGAAACGGTCGAAAACTTCAAGCCAGAGTTCCGCGGCTTCCGGATTGTCCGCCCGGGTGTTAATGGCGGATGCCCAGGACAGGCACCAGCCCGACCATTTACCGGGCCCTCGGAGTATCCATTCGGTCAGGCTTCGCTGGACGACGGGTTCCCATTTTTCGGCGTGAGGGTCGATCACGTCGAAGGGGGTGATCGCGCCGAGATGGGAATGGTGTCGGTGGCTTTCCTCCAGGGCCTGATTTTCCCAGAGAGCGATCCTCTCTTCGCCCTCATCGCCGATCAAACAGGCTTTCGGCAGGTTGTCCAGGATCTGCTGCCAGATCGGTTTGGGGTCTTCCGCCAGCACCGAACATGCTTCAAGCAAGTCTTCGCAAAGGCGGTGGATGCAGGCGAGCTGGAAACTGGCGTTGGGACCCCACCCTCTGCCGTCTTTGTTGAAATATTCCGGGGATATACCGACCGGCAGACGGAACGTTCCGTCGTCCGTGCGTTCAAGCATTTCTTCGTAGACGCGCATTGTGCCCCGCATGAACGGGAACGCGGTCTCCCGGAGAAATTCGACGTCCTGACTGTACCGGTAGTTTCGGAACATCATGCTGGCCACCCATGCCGTGCACCCGTGATCCGCTGAATGACCCCAGTAACCGGTCATGAATCGGCAGTCATCGCTGACGGCATGCGGGAGCATCAGGCCATCATCGATTCCCAAGAAATTCCGGGCGTTGTCACGGAGCGTTTCCTCCCAACCAGCGATCATCTCCCAGAGGGGCTGGAGGTGGTGAAGCAGGTTGCCATGGAAGGCAGGCTGATAGCACATCTGGACGTTTACGTTGAAGTGATAATCGCTGGACCAGGGAGGCATGCGATACTCTTCGATCCACGGTCCCTGGAGGGTGGCCGGCACCCCGTCGGGATTTGTGAATCCGGCGAATTTGTACATCCCGTAGTCGTAGAGGAATTGCAGGCGTTCGTTTGGCAGGTCGATTTCCGGAACCCGATCCCAGTAACTCTTCCACCAGTTCTGAGAGCGCTCCCTGGCGTGCTGGAATCCCTCCTCGCCGGCTTTCGATAGTATCGTTGAGACGGAGTCAACGGCATCGGTTTTGTTCCCGCGACCGGTTGCAAGGGCAAGAATGCCATTGCTGCACGTCCATCCCACGCAGATTGCGGGATCGACGGGGCATTTCTGGATCCAACCCTCGATTCCTTCGGTTTCGACCATTTCGGGCGGTTCGAACTGCAGTTCGGCGAGTTCCTCGCCCACGAATTCCCACGCTGGAACGGGTTTGATTTCAGGGAGCGGTACCTGCGGCGGGAACTCAATCAGCAGCAGTGGCTGTTTCATATCGTGCAGGATCCGGACGATGCCATTCCGCCCGCGAGGAGACGTTTCAATTTCGACAAGACCGTCGTAAATCGACAGATCTGCTCCACCGATCCTGACTTCGGAATCCCACTGGAGATCGATTCGCCCGACGGGCAGGACGGTGGGCCGATCAGGTTCACCGGAAGCCGTTGAATCGCTGCGGAAAAGATCGTTCAGCGATTCTTCCTCGTCTTCTTTGAGGTGTTTGCGAATGTTTTCGTAATTCATCTCCGGTGTCCATTGGGAACCACCGCGGTGATCCCATAGGTCGGCGCGTCCGATGGTGATGCGGAGCGTATTCTCATTGCCCCAGAGAATCGTGCCCATGCGTCCGTTCCCCTGCAATATTCCGGTATGGGTTCGCGGCAGGGGGAAATCCCAATGATAGCGGCGTGACATCTGCGATCTCCTGTGTTTTCGGGATTGGAAAAGAGGTAGGTTATAGGCAGGAGGAGGGGGAAGCAAATTGGTGTGAGTGGCATAAAGCAGGAGAAGGGACGAAAGGGACTCAAGGCACGGAAGGGACGAAGTATTGTAAACGATAAATTCGCCGCGGCAAATGAGCTAATCAGGGCTTTTTTGCCAGAGTCGTTTCAGGTCTTCAGCGGATAGCTCGTCCGGTGATTTGCCTTCTTTCTTGAGGGCATTTTCGACCGACCGGAACCGGTCGCGGAAGTTCCTGATAGTCTGGTTGAGGGCTTCTTCGGGACCGACGCCGAGCTGGCGAGCAACACTGACGATTGTGAAAAGAATGTCCCCTATTTCTTCCTTTAATTCGCTGTGCGTTTTTTGTTCACTCAAGCTTTGATGCAATCCTTCGATCTTCCCCACAAGGTTCTTCAGCGTTCGGGCCGGCGGGCCGTCATGCAGGCCGTTTTTGATGGCGGCTTTCTGCAGGGATTTTGCGCGCATCAGAGCGGGAAGGTGCCGCGGGATATCGGGCAGAATCGAGCCGAAAGAGTCGACGTCGCCCTTTTCTTCGCGTTTTATTCTGTCCCAGTTGCGGCGTAGACCTTCCTCGCTGTCGATGTCGACGTCGGCGAAGACGTGAGGATGACGTCGGATCATTTTCTCGCAGATGGTCCTGGCGACGTCTTCGAAATCAAAAAACTCCTTTTCGCTGCAGATCTGGGATTGGAAGACGATCTGAAGCAGCAGGTCGCCGAGTTCGTCTTTCAACCAGTCGGGATCTTCTTCCTCAATGGCTTCAAGGACTTCGGCGGATTCTTCGATGAGGTACGGTTTCAAGGTTTCGAGGGTCTGTTTGCGGTCCCAGGGACAGCCATCGGGTGAGCGGAGTGTGCCCATAATTTGCAGGAGACGTTGAGTGTGGGGGAGTTTGCTGGCGGGGTCGGCGGTTTCGCTTGAATCGTTATCGATCATTGGTTTCTTATCCTCAGTGTTCGGGGAGACCGTCGGCTGGATGGTAAAGGCAGTGGGGACGTTTTCAAGTGAAACGGCGATTGCTCTTGCGCGAAGGAGAGGGCACAGATCCCGTTTTGCCTGCCCCTTGAGGTCGATCCGTAAGTGAGCCATTTGCTTTGATTGTAACTATTAGCTGTGCAGCCGTTTGCGAATAGGGCAAAAAACTATTTACCCCAAAAACGTGCTCTCAGCGGGGCTGGGGACTGTGTTGGACCGTAGCACGCCGATTTTTACCCCGGAACCCCCAAAATGAAAATGTGCGGTATCCGACGTTTTCCGGAACGACACAGCGCGCGGTTGGCGCGCGGGACACCACACGGCCCGGTGCCGCCGACATCCCGGGGTTGCGGGAAATGTCTTGTGCCGCAGTATGCACCAAAAATCAATCTATGTGGGGTGGTACCCTGCCAGCGCGCCGCGCTGGCTTTGGAGTGCGTGCGACCGCGAGTCGCGGTAGACTACATCGGGGGTGCTGCAGGGTCCTTAGTAAGCTCTGCCGGTGAAACTGATATTTCTGGAAATTGAATCCCCCACGGGGGGCGCGAGTCGCGGTGGAACACCTGGGAGGAGCTATTCAGATGCCGATAAGTTGCAAAAAACTTGCGCATTTTCTCCCGTAGGAAACCCCCGCGGGGGGCGCCGCTTTTAATTTGTCAGTGCCACCGTTTCGGGACGCGTTCTATTTTGCGTTCCAGAACCCCGAACTCCGGCGGCTGACGGCGCCTTCGCACGGAACTACACTCTCAGGCACTCCTGCGGAGCGCTGAACCAGCAACGACCGGTGGTCTGTCATCGGTGATCAGTCACCAGAGACCAACAACCAGCAACCAGTTCCCTTTCGAGCCCCTGAAGGGACTCACTACGAACCTGACGCTGGTTTCGGGGCTTGCGTTAACTCCGGGGTCGTAGTCGACCCCTTCAGCGGCTCATTGCGTGGGGAAACACACAAAGTATTGTGGTGGGCCTTCAGCCCACTTTTTCCCAATGCACACCTGTACCCCAGGGCTCCGAGGGCCTGCGGCCCCCCTCACCCCGGGCTGTTATATACTGCCCTTTCAGGGCAATGAACGGCAGAACGCGCCCGGCGATAATCCCCTGCATCTGGGTGGCATCCCGGATACGTGGAGCCCCGGTGGGTTTCCCCGCTTTTCTCAAGCGGCGCCAGGGCTGCAGCTGCGCGAAAGCCAAGCGCAGGAGTATTTTCATACTTCAAATGCAGGCTGACAAAGCAGAGAGGCAGA
>JAGXLK010000572.1 GCA_018334735.1 Planctomycetota bacterium
CGGCGCGTGGCGCCGGCGGATGCTGATCATAACCCGCGTCCACCACGATTATTGAGCACCCCTGGCTACTTAACGACAGTTTAGAGATCAGAGGTCAGAGGTCAGCGACGACGGACGGCGAGGAAGCTGGGAAGCTACGAAGTTTAGAAGCTACGAAAGTGCAAAGAAGACGAACAGCGGAACGACAGAACGGCGATACGGCCACAAGAACGACTTCGGGCCTGCGGCCCGATCCACAGTCTGGAGAGCCTGTGCTACATCAAACGGCGGTTAGTTGATGAACCAATCAACCAGAAACCAGCTCCAGTTCGTTATCCGTTCACCAGAAACCAGCAACGACTGACAGCAAAGCGCTGGCCAGCCACGGCACTCCAAAACGAACGGCTACCACTGGCCTTGTGCCAGTGGGGCCATACTTTTGCACTACACTTAATGGCCCCAGAATGAACCCGGCCTGAGGCGGGCAAGTCGACTCTCCAGGTCCCGGAGCCATTTGCGTTGATTGGAACTATTAGCTGTGCAGCCGTTTGCGAAGAGGGCAAAAACTATTTACCCCAAAAACGTGCTCTCAGCGGCGCTGAGGGCTGTGTTGGACCGTAGCACGCCGATTTTTACCCAGAGCCCCCAAAATGAAAGTGTGCGGTATCCAACGTTTTCCGGAACGACACAGCGGTGAGTAAAACGTGCCTCCGGCCCGTTTTAACACACCGCAATCCACAGCGCGCCGCTGGCGCGCGGGACATCGCACCGGTCGATACCGTCAACATCGCTGTTTGCCGGGAGATCCGTGGGCTGATGAGCCGCGTTCTGAACCCCAGCCCCGCAGAGCGGCGCTGAAGTCCAGTCCGCTCGCCTATCAACTGTTTTCTCCCTTTTCCGAAGGAAAATTAAGGAGTTTGCGCCCCTCCCGAGGGCAGAATCAGCCGGGATTTTTGTGGAATGTCCGGTTCTCCGGCAGCGAAAAGACCTACAGCGCAAATTCCTTGTCCCGCGAGCGGACTGGACTGCGGCATGGGGCTCTGGCAAAGCCAGAATAAAAAGGCGTGCATTCAGAAAAGAAGATTTTATCTGAAAATCATTTGAACAGATCTCGCCGATTCTGTACTATGGATGATGTAGCGAGCGAAGCCTGTCGTTGTTAGCAGGCAAGGGAAAACGGTGAGACTCCGTTGCGGACCCGCCGCTGTAACCGGTAGTGAGCGCCCGGTTCTGACCACTGTCCGATTGGATGGGAAGGTTGGGCGCCGCGTCGACCGGAAGCCAGAAGACCTGCTCGTTGCACAGTGCTGTTTGTATCTTCGGGTTGCAGTGCGGCGTATGGCCGACTGCGAAGAGATGCGGCACGGAGCCCCGATGGGTTCCTTTCTTCTGCAACTTGCCCGATGCAACAGCTGCATCGGGTTTTTTTTGTTGCCTGCCGCCTCCCGAAGGGATTTCCTGTATCTCGTTGGATCCCTGGAGGTTTGTTGTGTTCCGTTCTAAAGGCTTTACTCTGATTGAACTTCTGGTTGTCATCGCGATCATCGCGATCCTTGCAGCCATGTTAATGCCCGCCCTGGCTTCTGCCCGGGGATCGGCTCGTCAAGCAAGTTGTCTCTCAAATCTCAAGCAGCTGGGGCTGGCGTCGCAGATGTACCTGAACGCCGGGGATGATCTGCTCCCACCGATGGACTATCATCTAGACCCCCAAGACAACACCTACAAGACTGTGGTTTTCGGCAGCTTTAACAAGGGCAATCAAGACGTTCACTACGATCGTGGGTCTCTGTCCGATTTCATATCCGGTTCGAATGGGGACATCTGGCGCTGTCCAGAACTCAAATCCGGTGACGTGATATCCCGTGTTTTGCCGGACAACCGCGTAGCATCCGCGTATGGTTACAATTTCAACCTTGCCAACACGTGGACGGGACCGGGGTGGGACGATTGGGAATATCACCGCATCCAGAGCATCGAAAAGACATCGAAAACACTTTCCTTCACAGATTCTGCCATCAATTATCTGGTTAGCTGGGGAAGTCCAAACGATTACGGCAACCTCAGGGAAAACTGGACCATCGACTGGTACCCGGTGGCTGATAATGGTTTCAACAACCCGGATCGCGATGGTTCGGGGCATTTTCGACACAATGGCCGACTCAATGCTTTGTTCTGGGACGGACATGTTGAGGGCCTTCAGCCGCCGAGGCCCGACTTTCTGGAAACCAACAACAACTGCGATTTTGTCTATCGCAGCACATCGCCCTACTACGACGGCAATTGAACGGTGGAACAGAAGGACACGCCGGGGTATCGATTCCGAAACGGTTGATGAAGAGGCTCCGGGATAGATCATGCAGAAGACAACGATCATGAGCGTGGCTCTTGCGCTGATTGCAGGTGTTATTGGATCGGCGTCTCTCCAAAATATTTCTCCCCACCACGACGCTTCCCCGGAAGCTATTGATCGCGTCATCTGCATGTCGCCGGCGGTCACTGAAATCGTCTTTGCGCTCGGGCAGGGAGAGCGCGTGGTGGGCATCAGCCAGTATGTCACCTATCCCCCCGAAGCGCTCGATATTCCCACATGCGGCGGTTTCTTTAATCCAAATTTTGAACAGGTGATGGCTCTCGAACCGGATCTCGTCTTGAGCCAGGGTTTGAGCGAAAGCGTCAACGAATTTTGCAGCGACCGCGGGATCAATTTTCACTCGGTTGAGTTGAGCGATCTGGAATCGGTTTTTGCGGCCATTCGCGAGATCGGGGATGAACTGGGAACGCCGGGGAAGGCCGCAGAGCTCTGCGATAGCTTGCGCGAGCAACTGCGCGAAATCGCGCGGAAGACACGCAACCGTCCTCGGCCCGAAGTGCTGCTTATTATCGGTCGCGATCCGGGCACATTGCGCAATCTTTCCACGGCGGGAAGAGGAAGTTTTCTGCACGATATTCTCAAGATCGCCGGTGGGAAAAACATCTTTGCGGATATCGAAAAGAACTACTCAAGCGTCGGGAAAGAGGCGGTCACCTCGCGATCTCCGGAAGTCATCATCGAACTTCATGGAGAAGGTATGTTTGACAATAAAAGAAAAGCCAGGATCCGGGAGGCGTGGAGCGAATTGCCTTCAGTTAATGCGGTGAAAACGGGAAGAATCTACGCGATCGGGGCGACGTACGCCCTTTTGCCGGGGCCTCGCCTGACGAAAATCGCCCGCAG
>JAGXLK010000573.1 GCA_018334735.1 Planctomycetota bacterium
CGTGAAAAAAGTTCCCGGAAGCAGCGATACCCGCACCGCCGAACACGCCTACCGTCTGAAAACAAAGGGGAACACGCTCCATATCAACGCGGCCACGGAACTGGCGCTGGATTACGCCATCTACGGTTTGCTGCAGGACCACCTCGGGGTCGGATTTTACTCCGAGACCTACGAGTACATCCCGAAGACGCCGGATCTGACGATACCCAAGCTCGACGAGCTTGAAGAACCGGCCTTTTATCACCGCAACCCGATGCATTTTTCGTGGAGTCCGTCCACCGGCGAGGCGACCAAAGAATACGCCCGGAAAAACCGGCAATACCCGCCCAGCGGGAATCCGATCAACGCGAATCACAGTTTCAGAAAATACGGTGTCTTGAAGAATTGTCCCCTTGACAAAAAGTTTCAGGAAAAACTGGCGAAAAAATTGGGCGGAACGGAAAAGAACCCCCAACCCATCGGTCAAATGGACGGTCCGTATCGGGTGAAATGCGAGTCGGGCAAGAAATTGAACCAGAAAGAAGGATCCGGGGCAGCATCTATGCTGCGCATGTTAAATAACGCGATGAAAATAGCCACGGAGAACGGAAAAGCCCCCCATCTGATCACCTTTGCTTACTGGAATACGCTCCCTCTGCCGAAGACAATCCGTCCGCACCAGAATCTCTGGATTGAGATCGTTTCCAGCGATGCCAGCCTGAATCAGGCCGGCGATCACCTCGGTGAGATCGAGGGGAATCCGGCCAACCGGCTCTACGAGCAGGCCGTGCGCGAGTGGCCGAAAGTGCACGATAAAGTCACCACGTGGCATTGGGCGACCGGTGGTGGGTATGAGTGGCCAAATCTCTTCTCCCACATCGAAAATATTCGCTTCTGGCACGAATGCGGGATTGATGGAGCGCAGGAGCAGACCGGTTCGGGCGTCAGCAGCTCCAACTGGTCCGAGCTGAAATTCTGGGTCTGGCATCAGATCAAATGGGATCCCGATCAGGACGAAGATAAGCTGATCGATCGTTTTCTCCGCGAGTATTACGGACCGAAAGCCGCTCCGTTCGTCCGCAAATATTTGGAAACCTCCGACAGAATTCGTCGGGAGAGCGGGTATTACGCCCCGGGCGGGTTGGTGCGCTGGAGCGCCTGGTCGGTCAATATGCGCCGGAAGTTCCTGAACCTGGACGCGGTGGAAGAACTTGCTGCGCTTCTGGATCAAGCCCACGAAGCTGCGGCCAAAGAAGATAATTACCTCTATGCCAAACATCTTGACGAAGCCAGCGCGCGTTCGCTCGATCCGGTGATTATCGATGCGGTTCGTGAGGCGGAAGGGTTCGATCGTGTGAAAAATACCGAGACCGGCACTCCCTGGTATGTGCCCGGCGGACGTCCGGACATGCCCGAACGTATCAAGCGTGCGATGCCTCGGGAGCGCCGCTACCAGGATTGGTTCAAACGCCGCGCCGGCGGACGCATCTACGAAGTCAATGCCGGCGACCTGCGGGCGGATGTCGTCCCCAACTATCGCGGCCGGATCGTGAGTCTTGTCCACAAACCGACAGGTAAGAAACTCCTGGCGGGCGATGGCTACACGGATCAGCTCAAGGCCCGCAATCACATACAGAGGATTGAGAAGGCCGAAAGAAGCGCCGTGCAAACAAAAGTTCTTTTCGGCGGCGGTTTCTGGGCCTGGGGGCGCCCCAACATTATGAACCGGAGCGTTCGAGCCGTCACTGACGCGGACGGATTGGTTATCAAGCGGAAGTTTCCCAAGAAAAAACACATCATCAAAGCCAGCGGACAGTGGGAACTGCGGATGCCCAATCCCGCCGCCACGCGAGTCCATATCAAAGGCGGAGGCATCGACGAATCCTATAAAGGTTCCGATCTGCTCTACCGCACGGAAGCCCTCACGCATAAGCTGGCGAAGAAAACGGCCGGTGGTTCGGTGACCGTTACCGTGGACCGGGGCGATGGTTTGGTCCTGAAAATCGAAACACCGACGCAGGGCTGGAAGAACGTTCAACTGCTGCCCGATCTCGTCAGCCGCAGTGAGCAGTTCGATATGGACTATCACCTGCTCGATTCCCAGATAACCCCCGAGGGCGAGATGCAGATCAGCAGTGCCGGACGGTTCGACTGGCGTCGCCGCCCCAACTGGCCCGGCGACTACGACGTGTGGCCACGGGACCCGTCCGCGATGGTGCGGGTCTTTTTTGAGGCCACCGGCAAGGCGGACGACGAAGGCCAGTTGCCCGACCAGCGTCTGATCGTGCGGGATGACGGGGAAAAGCGAGACGTCGATGCAAGTGCGGCGATCGCAAAAAGCAAGAAGACACCCGTCGCCGGCCGGCGTGCGAAGCCTCTTAAGATTACCGGTGATGCCCGGGCGGTAAATCCACTTGAGGGTACGGAAATGATCTGGGTACCTGGTGGTGCGTTTCTGCGCGGACGCAAAGGGGGTTACCGCGATGAGACGCCGGCCCGCACGATAAAGGTCGACGGGTTCTGGATTTCGAAGACGCCGATCACGGTCGAGAAATACCGAAAGTTCCTGAAAGCGACCGGACGCAAAGACAAGATCAAGATCCCCGGGTGGCCGTATCAGGTAGCTCCGCCGCTGCGAAAGGAAGGAACCTATCCCGCGCTGGCCAATTGGTACAACGCGCAGGCCTACTGCGCCTGGGCAGGGGGGTCGCTGCCGACGGAAGCGGAGTGGGAAAAAGCTGCGCGCGGGACCGACGGACGACTGTATCCGTGGGGCAACAAGTGGGATGTCGATAAAGTCGCGCGTCGGCCCTGGAAAAAATACGTTCTGGCCCGCGGCATGCATCCGGTTGCAACTGTCCCCGAGGGGGCGAGCCCATATGGCGCGCTGGATATGGCTGATAATGTCTGGGAATGGGTTGCCGATTGGTACGATCCTCAGTATTACGAAGAAGCCCCCGCTGAGAGTCCGCCGGGACCGGGCTCCGGCACATTCAAAGTGCTGCGGGGCGGAAGTTCGCTCTGGGACCGCCGGCATAACACCACGACTTTCCGTTTCCCCCATCCGCCGTGGGTCGATAACTGGGTGCAGACCGGTTTCCGTTTGGTGATCGACGCGAATGCGAACGGGAAATTGCGGTGAGTTGGGAGACTGTGGCTTATGCCTGAAGGGCGGGAAATGGTATAAGAGACTCCTGGAATCTCAG
>JAGXLK010000574.1 GCA_018334735.1 Planctomycetota bacterium
TTACCGCCCCGGGTCTGTAACTCTGTCAAAGCGCCCGGCCAGGGGGTTACTCCCCGAACCCAATTCTTAATATCCTCGGCAGCAGAAGACCAATCCACATCTCCCTCTTTCCTACTCAGACGCGGTGCGTACGACGGTTCACCATCCTGAGATTTTGGTTGGAGCCCATCCTGCCGGCTCATCCGCTCAAGGACCTTAACGAGCAGCTCTGCACCGATAGGAGCGAGCCGATCATGCAGCTCGCCCGCCGTCTCTCGGGCCTTGATATCAACTTCTTTTTGTCCCAGCAAAGCGCCGGCATCGAGCTCCTCCCGCATCCGCTGAACCGAAACCCCTGTCTTGTCTTCTCCCCGAATAACCGCCCAGTTAATTGGAGCAGCACCTCGATACTTTGGCAGAAGTGAAGCATGCACATTCAGAAAACCTCGGGCGGGAGTGTCAAGAACTTTCCGGGAAAGAATTTGCCCGTAAGCGACCACAACACCGACTTCAGCCTCAGCCGCCTCCAACCGTTCCACACTCTCCGGAGAGTTAACGTTTTCCGGTTGAAAGACTTCTGCCTCCAGCTCAAGAGCGGCTTTTTTCACCGGCGGAAAAGAGATTCGACGCCCCCGGCCTCTGCGTCGATCCGGCTGGGTCACCACGAGCGAAATCTCGTGATCCGTTTCAGCCACAGCACGCAAAGACGGTACGGCGAAATCCGGTGTGCCTGCAAAAATCAGTCGCATGGTGAAAAATTTCTCTCAAAAAATGCCGATTGTGGTATCTGACAGATCGCCTGTTAACTGTCGGCCTTTTCAGGGATATCCCCTTCCAATCGCCTCAAATCCTTTTTCAAAGACATCACCTTTGACGGTTCCAGCCGATCGATAAAAAGCACGCCGTTAAGATGATCCAATTCATGCTGCCACGCTCTCGCCAGGAGACCTTCGGCTTCAATTTCAATCTTTTTGCCGCGCAGAGTGTAAGTAATTACGGTAACACGCTCTGCGCGCCGGACATTGGCTCGTACCCCTGGCAAACTGAGACAGCCTTCTTCAGCCTCGGCTTCGCCATCAAACTCAACGATTTTAGGGTTAACAAATATACGTGGGCCCTGTCCACTTTGTTCCACATCGATGGTCACAATCCTTTCGGCCCATCCCACCTGTGGTCCTGCCAAACCGACACCTTCCACCTCGTACATAAAATCGAGCATCTGGCGCATACGCTCTGCTTGCTCATCGTGGATCTCGCGCACTGGTTCGCATTTCACACGCAACACTTCGTCGGGATATTTCTTCAGTTCCATCTGTCAACCTTATCTTCAGAACGCGCTCCCACTGGAGAAAAGTCTCTTGAACAAAAAAGACTTCCATCACCAATAGTGTACCAAAAAAAGCCTCGCCGGGAAACCGTCTGAATCACCGAAGCCTGTCGATCGATCCACTTTTGAACAGAAACATCGCAGAAGTTTTCTCAGGGCCTGAGCCATTTGCGCTGATTGGAAGTCTATTAGGAGCGGTTAGCGGGAGGCAGAAAACTTTTTACCCCAGAATCCGGCTCTGAGCTGCGCGGATGGCGGAGCGGCTGGGCACAGAAGATGCGGAGATACTGGAGCAGTGTGAGGTCCTGAGCGGTGATAAGGGCTACGACAACCAGACGCTCATGGGGCAACTGTGGGGGGACCGGACCCCGAAACTCCGCGACATATACTGCCGATCATTCCGAAGCGTGAGGATTGGCGCGGTGAGGATGAGACCAGGCCGCTCCTGGAGGGAGCTGAGAACATGACCTACGACTGCCAGGGCCAGCTGTATTGCCGTTGCTGGCGAAGCGGCAAGCGCCGCAAGATGGTCTATTGGGGATACGAGAAAGGGCGGGATTGCCAGAAGTGGTGCTGCCCGGCGGCCGCTTATGATTTGGACTGTGCAAGCTACGAACGCTGCAGTGGCGCCAGCCACTACGGGCGCGTGGTGCGGGTGGGGCAGGATCGGAGCCCCGCTGCACGTTTTTGCCCGTTTGCCCGACGGGCCCGAAATAGCTTGAGAGCCGTTTTCGACGGGAAAGGTGTGTAAGAAAACAGGGCATTTTCGCTCGTCAACCCGCGTGACCCTTTTCCGAAGGAAAGTTAAGGACTTTGCGCTTGGTGCGATGGGAGCAGGCGCCGGGATTTTCGGAGGACGTCCGGCTACCGACACCCAGAAAGAGGCACAGCGCAAATTCCTTGGGTCTGGATTCTGCTTGACAAATCACGGTAGGTTCCTTAAAATTTCGTTGCACTAAGTTCCTGATTAGCTTACAGTTTTGTCAACTAACATCATTATTTTGAATTGAAGAGGGAGGCATCTCGTGTCGAATCGGACAGTTACGAAACGCGAGATTTGCGAAACAATTGCTGAAGAAACCGGTAATCCCCAAATCGTAGCTAAAGAGATCGTCCAGTGCTTTTTGGATCGGGTTATCGACGAACTGGCGGACGGGAATCGTCTTGAATTTCGGAATTTTGGCGTCTTTGAGATCCGCCTCCAGCCTGCTCGAAAAGCACGGAATCCCCGCACAAACGAAGTTGTACATGTCGACCCGAAAGCAGTCGTGACGTTCAAAGTCGGCAAAGAAATGGGGGAAAAAGCGCAACAAGCCCTGCCGTACCTTCAGGAAAAGCAACGTGGAGAATAACCGGTCTCCGAGACTGGTTCCCGGTCGGTCGCTGCTTTGCGAGGATTGCTCATCAGATCGTTCAACACGAACCTGGTGTATTTTGTCCTCAAATCGAGTGGTGCCACAGTGGACCTCAAATATATGCTGCAAGAACCGCTTTGACCGTATGCAACTGAGCTGAAAACTATCACGACAGGCAACAAAAAGTATTCCTCCTTTTCCGCATGGATTGCCTATCACCAGCTGTTCTGCTGTCCTCTCGAGTGTCAATGCTTATCCGCTATCAGACCGCCAAAGCATATGGATTAAGCCACCTGTGAGGCCGCGAAAAACGGAAAGTGCCATTTCACGTCCGCCTCTCGCTTTTCAATAATCCCTTGAGGAATGGTACCAATGGCCGACAAAAACACGAGAGCTGTTGTCTTGCTCAGCGGCGGAATAGATTCAAGCACCACACTTGCCATCGCAGCAGACCGGGGATATAAGCTGCACGCCGTGACGTTTCATTACGGTCAGAAAGCCGATCTCGAAGTGGAATCTGCCAA
>JAGXLK010000575.1 GCA_018334735.1 Planctomycetota bacterium
CATCCACCAGATCCTCAAACGTGCGCACATTTCCCTCCGCATCGATCGCATGCGGACCGATTATCAGCTGATCGGATTCGGTGTGGATGATGCGGTTGGCATACGTCCCGACGCGCGATTCGTGGTGTTTGCGTATTTGCAAATCGTCATCGATGTAAAAGAGTCCGGTCCCTCCCCCCGTTCCGCTTTTATGCGCGACATAGGTCACAAACCAGAGTCTATCCGCCCACGGCATGAGCGCCCCGATTCCGGTTTCCGTTCGCGCAGGGAAATGCGTCGCTTTCACACCAAGATGCGGGAAGGTCCCGCTGATATTCAGAGGTTCCGTTTTCTCGCTCATCTGCATCTCCTTCAGTCCCGCCAGAATCTGAAAAACGTGTATCCAAACTTATCGGGGATATCAGCAACAATGCGCCGATCCTTCCACTTGCATTCCCCATCGCCGGTCAGTGTTTCACATGCAAATTCCCCGGGGGTAATGTCGGGCGCACCAATGAATCCACGCGATTCCGTATTGGCTTCCCGGAAGATCAGACCCAGACCTTCTTTCCCGGCATCATCGACGGTGAGAAAACCCGTATAGGAAACTCCATCGGGAGCAGGCCCGATCGGCAGAACAGTTCCGCCAAAAATCTGCTCTCTTTGTGATTTCCACAGTTCCACCAGCGGTGGCACCGTCTTAAAATATGCCTCCGGCAGGTTACTGACTTCGAACCAGCCGAGCGGGTTGCAGAACATGGTGGTCGCAAAAAGCGTATCCGGCGGGTAATGCACTGGTGCCAGCGGGTCGTCCGCGTACTTTTCCTGATTTCGGTTTTTGTTCAGAAACTCCATTCGCAGACGTGCCGGATCGATCCATCGGGCAAGCTGCCACAGGTTTCGGAGGGTGTGGTGCGGCCAGTACCCGTGCCAGTCAGTGTAACGGTTCTCCACAAAAATCGGACCCGCAGCTCCAGCGCCAAGATAGCCCACCCGTAGCGCGCGCCCCGTTACGTCGATATCAAGGCAAATCTCCCCGTTGGAATCGGTCAGGACTTTTCGGTAAAAACGCACGAAATTCCTGTCCGCCTCATAAGTCCCGCTTTTCGTCCCGTCTATTTTGAAGAAACGAACTCCGAGAGTATTGTGCAATTCCAGGATACGTCGTGCATCGGCCTCCCAGTTCGCGTGATCGTCTCCGGGGTCCGGGGCAAACCACAGCCCGATCTCGAGTCCGGCACGCTCAGCTTTATCGACCAGAGGCCTGACGCCGTCCGGGAAACGTTCGGGATGCGGCTGCCAGAATTCGGGATCTCCTTTACGAAAATGTTCGCTCCGACCGCCCAGTTCGTCGGACAACGCAGAATTGCCCGTAATACCTTTCTGCCAACCGTCGTCGATCTGCACAATCTCCCCGCCCAGTCTTTTGGCAGCGTCGATTTCTTGTGAAACGAAACTTTCGCAGACGCGGGAATCCTGGGACCGGTCGCCCCAGGTATTTGTCAGGAAACGCGGCGTCTGGTGCGCGTCAGTCGAGGGGCGCACACTCCTTTGCCACTTCTGCAGAACTTTCGACCTTTCGTATCGTCCGCCCGAATATTCCAGCACCTCCCAACCCCTGTCCGAACCCGAGCCGGGAAGATCGAAGAGTTCAAATTCGAAGCCACGGGCCCCTTTCTGATGCACCCTCAGATCGGGGCCCGGCCACCACGGTCTGGCGTGCGGCAGGGGACCTTTGCGGAGGAAAATCCATCCTTTAGCCCCAACGGTATCCTCCAGCACAAAGAGGTTGCCGCATAATTTCATTTCTCTGTCGCGGCTGTGCACCAGCCACGTATTTTCGGCCACCACTTCGTCAAGCAGATCCGTGCGGTCCCGCAGTTCGACGGAGGTCAGTTTGAGATGTTCACTGTCAGGTTCAATGCGTTCCGCTACCCGCGATTCGGGAAGAGATTTCGCTTCGTTTTTCGGTTGGCCACCAGCTTCCGGCATTTTTCGCAGACTCCTCATCTCAATCCAGAATTGGCGTCAAAGGTAACGGCCCGGCGGTTCCGTTGCAAATTGGACCGTAAGATCTGAACTCGAGTCCCCGGCACATGGAGCGGACTGGACTTCAGAACCGCTCCCGCGGGACTGGAGTTCAGAACGCGGCACGATCGTTTCCGTGCTCATTGGGATATTCCGTGAATAGCCCGCCTCAAGTCCAGTTTCGCTCGCCTCTGGCGAGCTCAGCTGAACTCGAGTCTGCATTTCCCCTGAGCGGACTGGACTTCAGCACCGCCACGCGGGGCTGGAGTTCAGAACGCGGTCGAGAAACCTGCTGGGCTCACCCAGTAACGACAAACGGCAGGTCCGGCTCGGCGAGCCGGACCTACAGCTCTCGGGCATTTTCCGAAAATGCGGCAGTTCTTTTCCCGAAATATACCCCGCCCTCACGTATTCCTGAACAACGAAAACCTGAAGCCATCTATCCGGGTCTGACGGCCCGGTCCACAGGCTGGAGAGCCTGTGCTACATGCGTCCGTGAACCGTTCTCCCTCCTGGGACCACCGCGGTCTTGTGCCGCGGGTGAGACAGTCTGACCGGCTAGCCTGCATCTTACGGATGCAGGCTATATAAAACGGCGCATGCCGTTCAGGTTTAAGAACTTACAACAACAAGAAGTGATCACAATGTCCGGCCAGTGCTACTGTGCCGGAAGATGTCTGTATCTTACTTGTGAAAAAGCAGTTAAGGCCAACCGTTTCTCAACGTAGCGTTTGCCTTGTTGGTGACCACTGATTTTGCGTTGTCACATTTATGCGCCGTTTTTTTAGCCCGGATTTTTGGGGGATGTTCGACTATCGGGCAGAAAAAAGACCGACCGCGCAAATTCCTCCAGCGCGCAAATAGTTGACAGCCAGCAAACCCGTTGATAGTATCAAAACTGCGGGGGATATTGAACGTTGGTTGACCCAAATCGTCGGGGCCACGGACCGTTTTCACACTTATCAGAAGTGAGCCCGGGCGGGTACCGTTATCTGGAGTGAAGGCATGAACGCACGTCTCTTTCGTCTGGCGCCCTTCTCGCTCTGTCTTATTGCGATCTTCCTTACAGCTGCCGGAGCAGCGGAAACACCAACCTCTTCCGGCTCTGTGTCCATGCTGGACAACCCCGTTTTCCGGATTCCAATGACGGAAGATCCTCCGGAAATCGATGGCAAG
>JAGXLK010000576.1 GCA_018334735.1 Planctomycetota bacterium
CGGTTTTTGCCGCAGCACAGGCCCTTCTTCGTTTTGCCTCGGATCCGGCCATGGATCGCAGAGCTCATCGAGAATGTCTTTCAGAACGAGGTAATGAACATCAAATTCTTTCTCCAGGTCCGCAAATTTTATTTCCCCGCGCTTTTCGCGGATTTTCTCGAGGGTTTCCTCGTTCTTGAGGTCCTCCAGTTTACAGTCCAGTTCCGCAACTATCTTTTCAGCAACTGGATACATTTGCGGGTGGATTCGGGTGTTGTCCAGTGGGTTGTCGGAATCTTTGATTCGAACAAATCCCGCCGCGCGTTCCCAAGTCTCTTTGTCTATTTTGGGAACTTCGCGCAACCGCCGCCGTGTGTCGAACGGACCGTTGTCATTGCGGTACTTGACAATTTCGTTTGCTGCTCGGCCATGCAGCCCCGGCACATATTTAAGCATACCTCTCGGGGCTTCGTTAAGCTGGGGGCCGACCTGCCCAACCGATTCTTCCGCGACAGAGCGGATAGTCTCTTTCAACGCAATATTATCCACTTCTTGCACGTAGCGGGACGGGCAGAGATCTTTGAGGTTTACTTTGCACAGTTCTCGAAGCGGATCAAGAAGACGACGCGCCAACGATATAGCCGACTGGATTCCCTTTTTCCGAGATCCGCACTCCCGTTTTGCCAGTGAACTTCCGGCATAAGCGTCGGACGGGCGTTCGTCGAGCACGCAGTATTGCAAGTCGTCGAAGCTTTCCTCAATGATTTCGCTCAGCAACTTCTCAGTTTCGTCGCAAGCTGTGCCGTCGCCGATACTCACCACACTTAAATCGTGTCCCTGAACCAGTTCTACAATTTTCTCTTTCGCCTTTTCCTTTTCATCCCGCGGGGTGTTAGGGTAGACCACCGCTGATTCCAGGACACCACCATTTTCGTCCACGGCAGCCAGTTTGCAGCCCGTTCTATAGCCCGGACTAATGCCAAGCACCCGAGCGCCCTTGAGAGGCCGCCTCATCAGGTGTGAGCGCAAATTCGACTTAATGATGTCCAAACCCAGTTTTTCTGCTTCTGCTCGCAGTTCTTTTTCCAGCTCTCTGTTCAGGATAGGTATAAGGACATTGGACAGACTGACCCGAATGCACCAATACAGGAATTCCGCCGCGTTCAATTCCCCCAGGGCCTTGCCGTCCGGTTTCTCGTCCACGTCGTAGAAGCGGGTTTCAATCTGGCTGAATTGTTCTCGCCCCCCCCGAAGATAAAGATCCGCTGCGGTCTGAAAGACCTCTTCCATAGGGGCTTCAACGCGATAATCAAGCACCTTCAGGCGTTTCCCCCTCATCATACACAAGATGTGGTAGGGATGGACATCTTTGACCGGGCTTTCGAATTTTATGTAATCGCGCAGTTCACTGCGGTAGCGTTTCTTCGATCGCCCGGTCCCTTCGGAAACAACCTTCCCTTTCTCGCGAAGAACGCGGCGCTGTTTATCCCGATGGGATTTCTCTTCAGCAATCCAATCGCAGATAATGTGAAATGTTCCGTCCAGGACTTCGCCTACCTCTTCAAGCCCCTGCGCTTCGTCAGCGTATGATTCCGCTTCATCCGATAGCAGGGGTATCGGATCTTCCTGGTGGAAAATCTTTAAAGCAAGAGCCTCCAGGCCTTGACTCAACGCAAGCCGGGAGCGAGACCGTTTGCGCGGCCTGAAAGGCACATAATAGTCGATCAGCTCGCTCATCGAGCTGGCGGACTCTATATCTTTTTCCAGTTCTCCAGTAAGAACACCCTGATCTTGCAATTTCTCCTGGATTTTTTGGCGCTCTTTGTCCAATCTATTCAGCCGCCGTGCCTCGCGTCGCAATTCGTCCAAGACCTCATAATCGAGGTTGGCCGCGAGATCTTTGCGGTACCGGAGAATATAAGGTGCACTATATCCCGCATCCAGAAGCTGGAGCAGCTCCTGAATTTGGTCTACGTCAAGATGATGCTTCCCGGCGAGGTTCTTCAGGACCTTTTCAGACATAACTTAGCCCGGCAGACGTCCCCATTTGAGGTACAGAAAAAGGTGGGTGAACGTAAATTGAAACAGGAAGTCCTTGTCATACGCATACAAGGCTCAAGACAGCATCCTATCAGGAACGAACCGTTTCGTCAACCCCTTATTGAAATTTTTTTAAAATTCCCCGGAAATGCTCAGTATAAATAAAATTCGATAGGAACTGGAATAAGGTGCAATTCAGCCGGGCTTGCTCCTTTTGGACACTTTCGTTATACTTCTGATTCGCACTCAAATAATAACTGTTTTCTGGAATCCTGCTATCTTGGAGATTGCGATCCAATGGCAAAAAAACGAGTCATTTTTGGCGAATCCGGCGGCCCTACCCCGGTGATCGATTGGGAAGTAGCCGGAGCTGTCGATGAGGCGCAAAAGGCTGGCTGGGAAGTTTACGGTATGATCAACGGTCTCGAAGGGCTGCTGCATGGAAACGTGGAAGGCAACGTCGTTGATCTGACAAAAATCGACCCGATGTCTTTTGCGTTCAATGGGCCGGGCGCCTGTTTGCGCACAACGCGCATTAAACCAAAGGAAGAACAATACAAACGCATCGGAGAAAATCTTGATGCTTTTGGGATAGACGCTGTGGTCTACTTCGGAGGAAACGATTCCGCCGACCAACTGCGCGGTCTTGGTGCTTTCACCGACGCGCAATTGATCCACGGTATCAAAACGGTTGATAACGATCTGCCTGTGACCCATCACAGTCCCGGATACGGTTCGGCGAGTCTTTATAATGCGACGGCTCTCAAAAACGTGCATAGCGACTATTCTTCCTATCGTGTCCGTGGAAATTACAAAAGCGATGGCGAGGTGAAACAGGGCTGGGGAGTTGCCCCCGTTGCAATCTATCAGGTTATGGGGCGAAAAGCCGGTTGGCTGGCACAGGCCACCGGCTTTGCAAAAGTTGACCCTAAGGGTGATATTCAGCCTGACCGCCCCCCCCACATCATCCTTTCCCGTGAAGTTCCTTTCTCGCAAGAGATTTTCCTGGAACAGTTGCAGGAACTTATAACCAGACTGGGCGAAGCGGTCATCGTGGTGCAGGAAGACCTGACCGATGCCCAAACGGGAGAAAGTCTGGCCGAAAAATACACCGCAGATGTGGAGCGGGACGAACATGGTAACATACAGCACGGCGTTCGACG
>JAGXLK010000577.1 GCA_018334735.1 Planctomycetota bacterium
CGCCTATAAGTTGGACAGCCATCGCAAAAGTTATGAAGCCCAGCCGGGACCAAAAGCCCTCTCTGTCCAACCCGGGCTCGGCCACAGTCATGAGGCCGGATGGTCTCCAGCTGAGATCGAATTGTTTCTTAATTCTCATTTTGGGAGCGAAGAGCCGCTTCCACAGATGGAGTGGAATCGGGTGGATGGGAAAAGCGTGGCTGTTTCAGTGCAGAGTCAGACGAATATTACGGACGCGATGTTGTATTGGACGGCTGACAGCTGCGATTGGCCCGAACGTAACTGGTCTTGCCGGAGAGCGGGCGGAGATGGGCAGATTTATCGCGCTGAATTGCCTGACGAACGCCCTGTGCATTTTTTCCTGAATGTGACCGATGCACGCGGTGCCACGGTCAGTACCCCTTACCGAACCATGGATCATGAATCAGAATTCGTATTTCCTGGCTGATGACGAAAAGGGCCTTACGCTCAATGAACTAAATCGGCGGCCAAAGCAGGCTTCCGAACAGGTCACGTTGGGCGTTCGGGACAATTATTGTTTGCGATTGCTTCGTCCTGAGGACGAAGTTCCGCTTTTCGAATATTTCCGGCGGCTCGGTCCTGAAACTCGAAGCCGTTACGCTCCGCATCCTTTCGACCGCGAGGCCGCGGTAAAAATCTGTCAGGAAATCGATTACCTGACAGATGCCCGAATAGTGGCGGTTGCTGAAGACGCGGACGGGAGAATCGATGGCTACTTTATCGTTCACTGGGGTGTTGCCGAAAACGAGCGGCAGCGTTTTTCTGAATACGGCATCAAGCTCTGCCCCGCGCTGACCTGCATGGTGGCACCGTCAGTCGCCGACGAACAACAGGGACAGGGGTTGGGCAGCGCCATGATGGCCCACGTTTTTGATCTGGCCCGGCGGGTAATGCGACTGACTGTCGTTTTGCAGGGGGGTGTGCAGGCGAGTAATACTGTTGCGCGGAATTTCTACGCAAAATTCGGCTTCCGAAATGTCGGCATTTTTGAGGCCGCAAACCGGCAAAACTACGATATGATGGTGGAGTTGCGGTGATAAAGGACGGATGCCATAGATTCCCATCTGGCTGAGATTTAAAATAAATGAGAGGATACAGGGCTATAGACGAAAAGGGACATAAACAAAACGGCAGAGACCTTGAGCCAACGGACGGGTTTTCGGAAACAGATTTCGGGCCCTGAACCGGATTCATATTTGACAGAATGGACAGATATGGCGGATAAAGAGCTGGGAAAAACCATCGTTGTCGATACTACCGAAAGTGACCATGCAAAACTACGGCCGGTCCCCGTTTCATCGGTACAATTGAACGACGAATTCTGGGCACCACGTCTCAGAACCAATCGCGAAGTGACGATACCGGACCAGTTTCGATCAATCGAAGAGAGCGGGCGATTGGATAACCTTCGTCGGGCCGGAGGACTGGCGGATGGCAAATTTGAGGGGATTTATTTCAATGATTCCGATATCTATAAATGGCTGGAAGCCGCCTGCTGGGAATTCGCTCGGGAGCCCGATGATGAGCTGAAACAGAAGATAGAGCAAACCGTATCGATTATCGAGCAGGCGCAGGAAGACGATGGGTACCTCAACAGTTACTTCACACTTATGTCTCCTGATAAACGTTGGGAAAACTTACGTGACCGGCACGAACTGTATTGCGCAGGACACATGATACAGGCAGCTGTGGCGCATCATCGAGCAACCAGCAGCGACCGAATGCTGAACGTCGCCTGCCGATTCGCGGACCTGATTTGCGATGTGTTTGGTCCTGGAGAGGATCAAAGAAAAGGTGCTGCAGGCCACCCGGAAATTGAAATGGCATTGGTGGAACTTTACAGAACAACCGGGAATGAACGGTACCTCGAGCAAGCCAGATTCCAGGTGAGTTGCCGGGGGAAAGGAGTCGCGGGCGGCGATGTCTATCATCAGGATCACATACCGATTGCAGAGATGACACGTATGGTCGGTCACGCGGTTCGGGCCGTATATCTCAATGCGGGTGTTACGGATATTTATGCTGAAACCGGGGCGGAAAGTTTCATAACGGCGCTGAACAAAATGTGGAAGAACATGGTTACACGGCAGATGTATGTAACCGGTTCCCTCGGGTCGCGCTATAAAGGTGAGGCATTTGGGCGTGATTATGAGCTGCCCAACGAACGAGCCTATGCGGAATCCTGTGCTGCTATTGCCAGCATTATGTGGAATTGGCGGATGCTGATGCTGGAGGGCGATGCGAAATATGCTGAGGTGTTGGAGCGCATCCTCTACAATGGTTTCCTGAGCTCAATTTCACTGGATGGAACTCGCTACTTCTATCAAAATCCTCTTGCCGACGATGGCACACACCGCCGGCAAGAATGGTTTTCGTGCGCCTGTTGTCCACCAAACATTGCGAGGATGTTGTCCTCTTTGCCAGGCTACTTTTACAGCACATCGCAGGACGGAGTTTGGGTCCATCTTTTTGCAGGGAACAGTGCAAATCTGGAATTGCCTGACGGGACCGACGTCAGTCTGACTCAGCGAACGCGGTATCCCTGGGAGGGACTAATTGAGATCGGGGTGTGCGGAGAGGGCGTTTTCAGCGTTTATGTGCGGATCCCTGAGTGGGCAGGGAATGAGGCCGAGTTGACGGTCGGCGAAGATCCCAATCCGCGTTACGTAGAGGGAGGGGAATATACGGAGGTCCGGAGAGATTGGTCCGACGGTGCGGTGATTGCGGTAAATTTGCCCATGAAAGTTTTTCGCGTTGTGAGTCATCCGTACGTTACCCAGAATGTCGGTCGGGTGGCCTTAATGCGAGGGCCTTTTGTTTACTGTTTTGAACAAGTCGATAATCCCAATATTGATCCTCGCGAGATTGTTCTACCGGGGCCGGGAGGGATTGTGGAGACCTCTTACGAGGACAAAACACTCGACGGGATTGTCATTTTACGCACTGAAATTGGTTTGGTCCCCGCCGGCGAAATCTGGGAGAATCGCCTGTATCGTCGACGAAACATCTCGGACGGAGAGGCGACGACGATCGGGCAGGATATGCGGGGCGGTCTTGAGATGACAGCGGTGCCTTATTTCGCCTGGGGGAACCGTGAGCCAGGACGTATGCAGGTCTGGTTGCGATCGAGATGAGTTTTTGCTTAAATCCCGAATTTGA
>JAGXLK010000578.1 GCA_018334735.1 Planctomycetota bacterium
ATTTGAGGCCCCTTTCGGAAAGGTATTGTCGAAATACAACCCGATCCCCCGCCGGATAAATTCCGCACCATACCAGCACTGGAAATCAAGATAACTCTTCGAGGGCCGGAATCCGAAACGACTGTCACCATACCATTCATCCAGAAACATCTGAGTCTCAGGATGATGCCATGAGACGCTGAAAAATTCTTCCCAGTAGACGTTGCGGTAATCAGGTTGGCCCCGCCACGAAAAATTGATCATGTGGTCCACGAGCCCCATTATCTGCTCGGGCTGTTTACGCCCTTTCGGCTCGTAATCGCTGAGATGACGCCGTTCCCAGGCTTTCTTGAACTCATTAACGCCCGCCTTCTTGCCGGTCAGTCGCACTTCCTGGAACTTATTCAGAACGTCGAAATCGCGGCCCAAGGGGTAAGTCTCGTGCATAGTTTCAGCGCAACCCCAGTACGTGCTGCCGCTCCACCCGATACTCTTGAATCCCCGGCGTCTCCCGCTGAACAGAACCTTGCGCCAGTTCTCGGGCATAGGTTTCCCGGGACTCGCCATAATCCCGAAAACAATACGACGTTTATCTTTGAGAACCACGGGCTTCTGGACGAGATGGACCCGCAAGCTCAGAACACCGTTCTTTTGTTCCAGGGTCAGGCAGGGATCTTTGTTCTCACGGTCGAGAACCCAGCCGCGCTCATTGTCAGCAAACCAGCAAATCCCCCGTTCCTCGGCACCCAGCCAGATGTAAGGCAGGAAATTTCCCGGCATGGCTCCGGCGCGGAAACGGCGCGAATCCCAGACTTTTCCCGTCCCGCGTGGTGCTCGCCCCGCGGGGTTGCCCCGGATGCGCGTTTTTACAGTATGCCAGAGCGGCGCCATTTCATTTTTGATCGGTATCCGCAGAGACAGATTCTCCAACTCCTGCCCTTCTTGCGCCGGTTCCAGCGTTAACTCAACACGCATACAACCATCGTATTCGGTGATGCAACGACTGTTGATCGACACGGCCGGATGTTGAGCTGTCCCTTCGTAGACCACCTCGTGTGCGGCCGTTTTCGTGAACTTCCCATTTCCCTCAAATACCTTACCATCATTGATCTCAAGCGCGATCGGAGCCGCCAGAATCTCCCGAAAAGGGGTCTCATTGCCTTTCGCCCGAACAGATTTCCAGAACCCGAGTCCGTCTACCTTGTAGCGTCGCATGACAACGCCCAGCTCGTCCTCGTTCACTTTTATAGGTTCAAACGGCGGATAGACGTTCTTGGTTATTCCCAGCTGATTCTCTTCCCATACAAAATGCCGTCTTTCAAACCATCTGGGGTAATATTTGCGTCCACCCGGCATCTTGATTTCGCATCTGTAGACGCCATCGGGCACCGGTCCGATCTCGACAAGTTGTTCGCACCACTTTCCGATGGGAATCGACCTGTCAATCAGAGTTTTGCCATCCGCGTTCAAGACATGCATACTGGCCGGATCCTGGTTCGACGCTGGAGGACGTGTTTTGAGTCGCCATTGCAGATAACATTTCGACTCGCCGCCTCGAGCGCCGTACTGCACCTTCAGTTCGTGCCGACTGTCCTTCTCAAACACAATTTCAGCTACTTTCGGCGATTTCGGGGCGTCGGGCCAGCAATCAATCACCTTCTTGCCGTCAATCCAGAGGCGCGTTCCGGAATCGGCAACGGTCCGAATGAGGTATTCCCCTTCATACAGAATCGGCCCAAGTGTGCCGGTCCAGATTACGCCGAAATAATCCGGAGATATGTTATGCGCCGGGGTGTTTTCCCATTTGAACCCCACTTCCGGGTCAACCTGCCGGGTGACAGGATCACCTTCACAGGCGGGATCCGCATAATAATGGGCATCCAGACCGAGCCGACCGTCCTCGGACGTTAGAAAGTCCGACCGGATCGTCCCCATCTCCCAGACAGGATTGAATTGAATCCGCGCGCTTTTCATCGACGGATAATAGGCCAGATTGAACGGCGGTTGCTCGGCGGTCCGGTAGGGATCGAATTCGGGCCTTTCGAGCTCCTCTTGCTGCCGGTGAAGCTTTCCCCCATCTTTATCGCTGAAAACCCAGGTCGTATTGAAAGTTTCTGTCGGAACGAAGACTCCGTCGCTGACCGTCCAGGTGCGTCCATCCTTCAGCGGCGGAAGCGACCGTTCGAGCTGTGATTGGCCGTTTGCATCCGTCACGTTGAGCTGAATCGTGTTCACCCTGTCACGCTCAGGCCCGAGCAATGTAACATCGCTCACCGCTCTCCTCCGAACGGGTTGGAGTTTCAGGACGGAATGGGCAAACGGCAGCGGTTCTTCCTTCACCTCCGGCAGGTAACGCGCGTACAGATTCTTGATTTCAGGAGGCGTGAGAGGACGAGAATAGAGGCGAACTTCGTCGATCAAACTGTGCTTGCCCCGCGCAAACGCACGGCGTCGCTTCCACGGAAACGCCCGTCCGAAGACGACTCTGCGGAGCGCGTGATCTGATGGAGCCGCGGCGGTCTGGATGTCGAGCAAATATCCGTCAATCGGTTCTCCGTTTACGTAAACTCCCACTCGCCCGTGGTCGATGGTGATAGTCAGATGGTACCAGGTCCCGGGCCGGAAAACTATTTCTGGCGGGACCGAAGGCGTGTGGTGTCGCAGCGGCGTCCACATCTGGTGGGCCGAGATTCGCACCAGCCAGCGCTCCTTATCGGATCTGCTGATTCCCCTGCTGCTGATCCCCACAAGCGGAACAACCTGGTACGGGGCGCGCAGCGGGCGGTACTTCACGACCCGCTGTTCCGCATTGCCTTCGGGTTTCGGACGCGCCAGACCGTTATCCCAGTCGTAGGGGCTGAACCAGAACTCAAGCGTCGCCGAGCGCGCGGAAAACTTTTTTGGAAATCCATAGGCGGGCGTGCGTGTCTTGGGGCCTGTCTTAGCGGCTCGGTCGTGGACGCCCGGGACAAAGGCGGCGTCCGCTTTCTCTGGATACGATTGATCGTCCGCTTTTTCCCGCATTTCTGCCGGAAGCAGACCTTCTTTGAAGGACAAATGGACGATCTGTTCTTTCGGGTCCCGGAGATACGGTTGCCCGAGTGGGAAGTCGGGGCCGGCCGTAAGACGGGTCTTTGCCAGATCGTATGGGTAGTATTTCCGAGCCCGATCCGAGACGCGCAGTTCGTCGATCA
>JAGXLK010000579.1 GCA_018334735.1 Planctomycetota bacterium
TGACCCAGCAGGGCATGATGATCCAGGGGACAAAAGGCGAATACAAAGCGGATCACGCCGACCGCAACCTGTATTTCGTCACCGATGAAGAAGGATTCGAACATTACAACCCGAACTTCATGAAACCCTTCGAAGACTGGAACGAACCGGGGGAAACCGACTGGAACGGATACGGGTATGAAAGCAATTCGATGGGAATTTTTGACGTGCGGAAACTCCACGAAGCGACGGAAGGCAAAAGCGAAAGTGAAGCGCTGGAGATTCGCCGCAAAATGATCGATGGGTGGCAGGCCGATGGGTTGCGCGCCATGCCCCGCAACGCCCTTGTTGGCGTCGCCGTCAACGAAGCCGTCCGCCTCAGCCTCGAAAACGGTAGCCATCCGGTGATCTTCGAGGACAACATGGTCCCCCGCCTGGAGCAATGAATCGCATGACGCGGCGTGAGAATCTGCTGACGGCGATGCGGGGAGATATGCCCGAATGGATCCCGATCGTGCCGAAGTATACCGACATCGAAAAGAATTCATCGGAGACGACGGGTTCATCCTGGGATTGACCGCCTATCCCGACAAAACCATGGATCAGACCCGGCGCGTTCTGGACATCTGCCGAGGATTCCAATCCCTCTGATGAACTGGCTTTTCCTCAAAGCCAGTCTTCGCCGGATTTCGTCATCACGATATGACGTTGCCAGTGCTCGCTCGTCTCCGGGTAATCCGTCCGGTAATGAACCCCGCGACTTTCCTGCCGTTGTCGAGCGCACATTGTGATCAGCCGGGCCACAGTGAGCATATTCTGGAGCTGCCACCCCTGTGGTTCCTCGAACTCTTTGTCCATCACGTATCGGCACCAAAATGTTATCATATCGAAGGCTTCATCGAGATTCCCCCGGTTCCGCTCGACTCCCACACTCCGCCACATAAGACTGCACAGCGAATTCCTGACGTCAGTGAGATTCAGCGATCCGTAAGCCGGTTCCTGAGGGAGGCCCTGAATGGCATGTAGAGGCGGGGCCTTTTCCATTTTGCTGCACATTTTGGCGGCCGTTTCACCCGCTCGGCGGCCGAAAACCAGACCTTCCAAGAGCGAATTGCTGCCGAGTCGATTTGCACCGTGAACTCCCGTACAGGCCACCTCGCCGCAGGCAAGTAGATTCTTCAGACTTGTGCGGCCAAGTTCATCCGTCGCAACCCCCCCGACCTGATAATGCGCGGCCGGCCGAACCGGTATCATGTCCTTCGAAACGTCAATCTCAAACCGATCACATAACCGCGTGATTGTAGGGAAACGCTTCTCCAGATACTGGCGCGACTTGTCACTAATATCGAGCAGCACGTGCGTATCGCCCGTCCTTTTGATCTCCTGAATAATGCTCCGGCTCACCGTGTCACGCGGTGCAAGTTCGCCATCAGGATGATAGCGTTCCATAAAACGCTCACCGTCGCGGTTTCGCAAAACTGCCCCTTCCCCCCGCAGAGATTCGCTGACGAGAGCCCTTGACGCCCCCGCGACGTACAGGGCAGTCGGATGGAACTGGACAAACTCCAGATCCTGAAGTCCTGCCCCCGCGCGGAGAGCCATCGCCAAGCCATCGCCGGTCGTCACGGCAGGATTTGTGGTCTCCCGATAAATCTGCCCGCATCCCCCGGTGGCGAGAATAGTCTGCTTGGCCCTGACCATCATCAGACCTCGTTCCGCGTTCCAGATCAAAGCCCCATGGCAGGTACCATTAAGCGTGAGCAGATCGACCGCAAACGTGTCTTCTCTTGCGGCGATACGCTCCCCATCGCGAGCCCGCTGAGTGATAACCGACTCCACAGCTTCCCCCGTGCTGTCCCCGTTCGCATGGAGGATGCGTGACTCTGAATGCCCCCCTTCCCTCGTGAAGGAAAGTTTTGAATCCGATCGATCGAACTCGACTCCCAGGTCCATGAGTTCTTTCACCCGCTCGGGAGCTTCCTCGGTCAGAATGCGGACAGTTTCTTTATCGCAGAGTCCATCTCCCACTTCGACGGTATCCTGATAATGTTGTTCAGGACTATCGTTTTCAGCAAGCGCAACAGCAATGCCTCCCTGTGCTTCATTTGTACACCCATCGTTCAAATTGCCTTTGGAAACAAGCAGAACCGAAACGTTATTGGCAGCCTCCAAGGCGGCGCTCAATCCCGCCACACCGCTTCCAATCACCAGCACATCGGTGAAAAACTGTGGGAGATTGTGACTGCTGAAGTGGACCAGGTACCGACGTAGTTTTAGAGGTTTTTTCATTGACTTCCGGAGAGTTTCTTGTAGTAGGCATCGACGGCTTCACGGTAACGGGGCGACAAACGGCCTTCTGCGTCTTCAAACCGGCTCCGCAGGTCATCTTTTTCGTCAGATTTGGGCGCGGTGTCTGTAATAGCAACATCCTTATCCCGTTTCCCGCCTGCTTTGAGCACACGCCCTTCTCGTTTTTCCGCGGCTCCCGAAACTTTTTCGGTTTCTTCCTCCCGCCGGGGCGATTTTGCGAGATAATTATCCAAAAATTTCTTGAGCTGGCGCTCGTTCATTCCCAGCTCCCGCAGCACATCTTTCGGCGCTCCTTCTTCTTCGATTTGACGTCGCAGATTGCGCAACTGCTCGTCGATTTCTGAAGGGGGCAACGCTCCTTTTCGTGCAGGCTCTCCGCCAGTAGGGGCACCACCGGTACCCCCACCACCGCTCCCGCCCGCGTTGGCCGTCACCCTGCTCCCCTCTCCTTCACTGTTCCCACTCCCGCCAGTTGATCCCGCCGACTGACCTCCGTCTTTTCCTGTTCCGGCCTGGCTACCGCTCTGCGAACCACTCTTACCGCTGTTTTCTCCCTGCGCGCCCTGGCCTTTGCCGGACGACTCGCCACCTGAGTCTCCCCCCTGTTGACCGGCAGAACCGGACCCTCCTTTGCAACAGGATTCTCCCGCTTTCCCGCTTTTCTTTCTACCCTTTTCCGCCTCGCCCGGTTTCTGTCGTTGTTTTGCTCCACCCCGGGATTCCTTGCCGCTTTGCTCGCCGTTCTTGCTCACCGGCAAAGATTTCTCTCCACCCTTGCAGCACGCCCCATCGCCTTTTTGATCGCCCTTCCCTTCTTCGGGGGACTCTGAACCGGACGCATCAGCTACTTGTTGTTCTCGCCCCAGCTCTGCCTTCTCCCCCC
>JAGXLK010000020.1 GCA_018334735.1 Planctomycetota bacterium
TTTGATGATGTTATTTGATTTCCGAAGAAAATGAAAGCGGTGCTGCGTTCGGCGCTGGACCTTCTGCGCCACCCCTTCGGGGTTTGGAAATTATGTGGCGCGCAAGCTCCGGGTTAGATCTTGGTTTTAATGTGGGATGCAGAGGTAACTTTCAACAACCGTAACATCCTGCGAGGCTCCTGCGCGAAGCGCTTTAGGAGTGCGGTGAGTAGCCCGCCATCCGGCGGGCGCAGCACCGCTTTTCATTTGTTCTTCTCGGGAGCGGACGGGAGGTGAGAACGCCGCCCGACCACAAACCCCGGCCACACAAATCCGGGTCTGACGGCCCGGTTCACAGCCTGGAGAGGCTGTGCCACATGGGTTTCGTAGCTTTCGTTTGCAAATGGAGGCGTAAGTACGCCTGTAGCACAGGCTCTCCAGCCTGTGGAAGCGGCCGCAGGCCGCTCCTCCGGGTGCCCGTTTCCTTGCCTTGAAAGGGTACCTCATAAAAGCCCGGGGGACAGGCTTCAGGGGTCATTGCGAGTCCATCCCGAGATGGGCGAAGCAATCTCGTCGTTTTTCCAGCCCAACAGCGAGATTGCCGCGGCGTCCCGCTGCGCGGAACGCCTCGCAATGACATGTAGACCTGAATGGGTGAGTGTAACGCACGCTAAACTCATACGGCAGGGATGGCTGACATACTGAAGAGACCAGTGCCTCGTAGCCGGGAATTATGCGGGCATGCCGGGACGCAAGAGCTGGAGGCGAGCGACGATTTCAATTGGTAGCACCCCCCTGTCACCTTGCGTGACAGGAGGCAGAGATTGAGCGGGCTAGCCATGGGAATGATACATATCCCCGGCCCCTGCCGGCTTGTCCGGCAGGTGAAGAAGATTCCCCGGTCGGGAACGAGGGGTTCTTCGCCCACGGGACAAGCCCGTGGGGGCCGAGGCGGGGTGGCGGTGGTTTCTAGCCGCTCAATCTTTCTCACCCGCGGCACAAGGCCGCGCGGGTTGTTACCGGCGGAGGGGATCCGGGGGCAGCGACATCGATTCTGTGTCTTCTCCAAGACACCCTGGACTTTCAGCTCCGTTATCCCGTCGCCCGCAGCTTCGGGTGGTCCTGCGCATTTCTCACTGAAGCTGTTCGGGCGGTATTCTCAGTAGCGTATAGGGATAGAGGATCGTGACGTATGCCGTTCCGTCGTGGGCGATGATCAGCCCCATGTGGTTGTAGAGCAGCGTGAGTGTCCCGTCGGGAAGACGGTGGAATCCATGGCTCCAGGGCGGTTTGCGATCGTTGAGTTTCTCCCCGAAATCGAAGAAATCCGGGTTCCGCACCGCCAGCACGCCCAGGTCTTCGATTTTACCGGTTTTCGGATCATACCGTGCAAGATGATGCAGATAGCGTTTACCAAAACCGGTGTCGTTGTTGACGCGCACCACCACGTAGACGCGTCCTTTGGGGCCGAGGTCAAGGGCGCTACGGGAATCGGGTTTTTTGCCTTCCACCATTGTTCCCAGTCGGGTGGCTTTCACCACCGGACCTTTGCTCATCAGGTTGATCTCGATGAGCCGCGCGTCGTTCATCAGAATGAGATACGCTTTGCGGCGATCGGGGGAGAGACGCCAGGTCGGGATGGACGCGCGGTTCGCCCGCGTGAAACGTTTCCCGTCGACCATGATGTCGCGGATGATGATGCGTCGGGTATCGGGTTCGTATTGCGCGAGTTGAAAACCGACGGTGATGGCGTTGGCGCGCCCGCGGCTGTCGACGAGAGTTGTTGCATACGGCGTGAGAACCGGACCGAGTTCGCGGTAGCTTTTGCCCTTGATGTCGCCCAGCATCCAGTGTTGTTCCTCGCATGTGACCACGTAGAGCAGTCCGCGTTTTTCATCGGCCACCACATCGATGACGCCCTGACCGGGGTAGGGCATCCCCAGACACGCCGCGAAATCCTTTTTCGGATCGTAACGCATGACGTAACCGCCGGGATACTTGCTGGTGTCGCCTTTTTTCCGATACCCCTGTTTTGAGCCGACGTAGATGGTGCCGGAACGTCCCACATAATTTCGGGTGTGGATTTTTGCCTGGGCGGCGTAGCCGCTGGCGTCCAGGTTGCAGACTTTGTGGGTATCGATGACCACTCTCTGTTTTTCGGTGGTGGGATCAAATTCAACCAGAAAAGCATTCTCGTTGTATTTGGCGGTGCCGACGTAGATTTTCCCGTTTTTGCCTTCGCAGAGGGAAAAGTAGCCCGATTCATCGCTCGTGGTCCGGGGGAGGATGTGGTAAGCCTTGCCTTCCACGTAGTCGAAGGGCGGCTCAGCTTTCTTCCCGGCGGCCGAGATGCGGGGTCCGGCAATGAGCGCAAGCACAAAACAGGCTACCAGCAGGCGGTCCCATCTTCTCATGGCTTTAATCCTTTCGGAATATGAGCGCGTCGGCTACGTCGAGAGGGAAGGTGAAGACCAGTGTGCCTTCCTCCTCGACCTCTCCCGGCGGAAGTTCGCGGCCGCTGGCAAGAGTCGCATCGGCGTCTTCCGGCAGGAGATCTTTCCGAATTGTCACGGTCAGCTGTTTTATGGGTTTAGGTCTCCAGTTGACCAGCGGGATGAGCACGCCGTGCTTGGATTCAATGATGCGACTTTCCACGAGGCGTTCCGAGCATGTAACCGGCCGGGGGACAGGTTCCGCGGCTCCTGCGAACAATTTGGTGGCGGCGCGGTTGAAATCGGTCGGGAGGAAATGGGTCATCATATCGGGACTTGCCCCGCGGTCCACGGGCCGTTTTGGGATGGCTCCTTTGAAGTAGCTGAGACCCGGCAAAAAGGCGCAGTAAACGGCCGTCCCCTGCCCGACGTTACGGGATGTCATCGCGGCGGAACCGTCTTTGAAAGTAGCGTCCACTTCCGCATCGGCGGGATCGATTCGGCTTCGGACGCCGATGACGGGAATATTTTCGTCCGTTTCCGGCCATCTGACCGTGTCGATGGTTTCTGCGAACGGCAAATCCTGTTTGATAAACTTCATTTGATCGGAGATATCGAGCTTTTTCTGTTTCACGCCCAACAGTTCCTGCATGATCGTGTTGGGCTGGTTGAACTCATCGAACATACCGGCGCCGGCGGTCGCCATTAGCAGGCCGCCGTCTTCGACCCAATCCGCGATGGCTTTGCTGGCGCGGCGGCTGACGTGGCGGTCGGCCAGGAAGAGCAGTTTGTAGTCTTTAAGATCGCCGGCGAGGGCATCCTCCTCAATGACGAAATCCAGGGGGAGCTGTTGGTGGAGAATGGCGATGTAAAGCGCCCGTTTGGAGGCTGCGAAAGGACCGGCGTTATCGTGCCATATATCGCTCACTTCGCTGAACCACAGGGCCGTGTTGCCGGGCCGCGGGCGGCCGTCCTGGATGATATCCTCGAACGTGCCAAGTTCGTGGAAAGCCGTGCGGAGTTCCTGATACATCGGGATGTTATTCACATAATTCTCGGTGTAGGCAAAAGCCAGCGGACGCAGCTCGAAAAGGTTGACGATCTGCATGCCGTGCATGACGTCGCCGTAGAACTGTCGCCGCCAGTTATCGCGCGTATTGCCCGGCCGGTGGGCCATGACGTAATAGTGTATTTTTGCCTCGGGGTTGCCTTTCAGGCCGGCGCGGAAGAGGTCGAGGTTGATGAAATTAATCTGGATCGTGCCGACGGGCACCTGCCAGATGTAATCTTCGCTCCAGGGCATGGTCATGCCGCCTTCGCGGAAGATTTTGACCCATTTATGTACTTCGCCGAGATAGTGATAGCCGTGATGCGGGGAATAATTGGCCCCGACCCGCACGTTCGGCAGATTTTGCGTGAGAATCTGAGTGCGTTTTTTAAGCTGTTTGATGCCCCAGGCGTGTTTGAATCTGACCGACCAGCAGTAGAGGCCCGGATGTGTTTCGGCGGTTTTCTTGCCGGCCGAGTATGTGATTTTATTCCAATCGTTCCCGGCATCTTCCATGACATCGGAGGGCTTTAGCCCTTCTTCTTTGAGCCAGGAGCGGAAGTTTTCGTTGGCATTCCGGCGCGGACGGGGCAGCCCGATTTCATCGCCGAGACTGATGGTGGCCATACTTTTCGCGCGGCCCTGTTCTTTCAGTTTGTCGCAGAATTCTTTCAGCTGTTTGTTGTTTTTGCCGCGTACATCCGTGTAACCGTTCGGGATTTTAACATCGAGCCCCAGATCGGTGCCCTTATGGGTCAGCCCCGTCAGAGCCATCATGTGCATGAACTTCTTGCGCGCAGCCGAATATTTTTTGTCCCCTTTTCTGGCGGGGAAGGTGTAGCAGTAGATGAGCGTGCGTTGCGGGGATTGACCGGAAACGGGATGTTTCTCGAGGTAATCGACGAGTTCATAGAGCACCGAGTCCTGGTATCGGATGCGCTGGCTGTAACGGGTATGGCCGTCGTAGAAAAGCCGCAGGTTGTTGGATCGTGACTCGAAAGTTCGGATCGGCCGAATCTTGCCATCGGCGCCTCGCAGACCGAACTCCACGCGGTAGTGCAGGGGTTGGCCCTTTTCGGGAGGGCGGGCCTTGAGCGTCCACTGGCCGCTGTTGAGTGTGTCGAGCAGGCTTCCGACTTCGACCCAATCTGATGTCTTTCCCGGCTGGGTTTTGACGGTTTTCGGTTTCCAGTTTCGCATGTGGACCCAGTAGGGGGAGTGTTCTTTTCCGTGATCGATCTTGAGGGCGAGGGGGGCGCTGTCTTTCTCGCCGTGGAGGCGCAGATGGAGATCGCCAGCTTGCGTGAGCATGCCGTCAAGGGGGAGATACCGTTCTTTTTTGAGTCTTTTTTGGACTTCTTCGAGGTCGGATGTGAGCATGACGACATCGACGTTACGTCGTCCGGCGGGTTCGGGCTGGCGGGAGGCGATGAGTTCGATGCGGGCGGTGCCTTTTTTCAGTTCCACGTAGGCATCGTGTCCTTCCCAGACGATATTTTCGCAGGCGCCCCAGCTCCAGGCGATCATTTTCTTGAGTCCGCGGTTGAAAGGCCAGATTTTCAGGTTGTCGAGGGAGCCGTAGGTCCGATTCAGGACCGTTTTTCCGTTTTGGGAGATGCGGAGGGTGAATTGTGCCTGGAACCGGTAAGGCGCTTCGTATCGCACCAGAGCGAGGTAGCGGCCGTCTTCGGGTATTTGGGCCTGGATCGTGGCGGTATTTTCTTCGCATTGGGGGGGAGCGCCGAGATAGGCCTGTCGGCTGAGGAAAGCGTTGGCAAACGTGGCGCAGTAGTAATTTGTGCCCCAGTTGCGCGCCTGCCAGCCTTCAGCTTCCGTCTCAAATTCCTCTGCCTCGCATAGAACCGTTTCTTTCGAGATTGATTGAACAGGTTGTCCGGGTTTGCGATATGCTTTTGCCCCGGCTGCTGGTTCGCTGGCGGGGTGTGCAGATATGCATGCGATAACAAACATCAGAGTCCAGACAACCAGGCTAACTGTTTTAATTCGTTCGGCCGCGATCAGCATAGGTCCAGCACTTCCTCTGGTAGTGAAACAGCTTGTTTTTATCACCAATGCTCCAGGTAACTTGATCTGTGAAATGTTACCTGTATTTTAGAGGTGGATTTGTGAATTAACAATAGTGCGCCGGACAAAATGGCATGTTTGAACGCCTGTGAAAAGTGCAACGGACTATTTTGTTTCCGAAATTGTGATCACGTTTGGTAGAGAGGCATGCTTATGACAGAATCGGGAACGCGTAAGAAAAACGCCGAGTCCTGGTGTTTTGTATATGTGGCTGATATACAACCGGGTTCCCCCCGTTCCTTTCGGTATAATCCGTCATGGCAGGCAAACTGGGAGGTGGCGAGGAAGCAGATTATTGAAGTTGATCCGGAACTGTTGTTGGTCGGCGGCGATCTCACGCGCGACGGCAGCGTTCATCCGGCCGAACTCGAGGAAATGAAAGCCGATCTGGATCAGCTACCGTTCCCTGTGCATGCGGTTCCCGGGAATATGGATACCGGCAACAAACACACGGATGTCGTGGGGCGAAACCGCGGTCCGGATCAGTGTTCGGATGTGGAACTCAATGTAACCTCGGCCCAATTGCAGCGGTTCGCTTCCATTGTGGGACCGTTATGGTGGAGCTTCGATCACCGGGGAGTTCGGTTCTCCGGCGTTGCTGATATGGTTATCAACTCCGGTCTGCCTGAAGAGCAAGAGTTCTGGCAATGGGCCGAGGAACAGGCCGAGCGAGAACCTGCGGACCACCACGTGTGGATCACGCATTATCCGCCTTTTGCAGACCGGCCGGATGAATCTGATTGGGACCTGACCAAGGACGATGAATACATCGATTGGTACTTTACCATTGACCAGCCGGGACGAGGGAGACTGCTGGACCTTTTTTCAGACACCGAGACCGATATCGTAATCAGCGGGCATGTGCATTGCCATCGGGTCCGAGAAACCCGAGGAATCCGGTTTGAGATTGCGCCGGCTACGAGTTTCAGCCAGTGGGGTAAACGCTGGCCCGACGGTGACCCGACGCTGGGTTTCCTTCGATACGATGTTACTGCCGATGGTATCGAATCGACACTTGTGCCGCTCAGGAAGACACATCAGTTGGAAGGATATGGTCCGGGCGGGCATCCTGCCTCGCATGTGCGGGATTATTCACTTGCATGGGAGAAACCTTCGATGGAAGACGCGGGAAAGGTTGTTGAAGAGTGATTGGAGGGTCTGGAGATCAGTTTCTAATGCCGATTGGTTGGGGTGGAGACAATTGATATGAGTATCAGCGTCGATGGCGACAGGATCAGGCTGGAAAACCCGTGGTTCCGCCGGGGGATTGATATAGCGGATGGGCCATCAACCGTAATCCATGAAATTCGTCCCGGTGAGACGTCCTTCTAACTGAGGGCATGCATGAAAAGCTGCTATTTTTATGGGCAGGGCTTCGTTTTTGGATCGATTACCACGCTATAGAAAACAGAAAGGTCTGCAGATGACGAACGAATCGCGATCTAATGAGCTGGTTGCCCTACGATTCAATTGTTTTTTTGTGGCTATTATTTTTTTGATGGTTTCGTGTTTTGAGACGCTCGGAGCGGCAGAATCCCCCCGCCTGCCGGTTTTGAAATGGCAAGAACGTTCGGACTGGGTGAATGTCAGGACCGACGTGAAGCCCGGAGCCGTTGGGAACGGTCAGACCGATGATACCGAGGCAATTCAGAGTGGGCTCAACCAGGTGGGGACCGGTTCAACGCTGTATTTTCCACCGGGCACCTACCGAATCACTGAGACCCTGAAGCTGACCGGCCCGGCGCTGGGGGTCAGCGTGATCGGCCATGGTCGAGATACGCGTCTGGTCTGGGACGGTCCGAAAGGCAAACCTTTGTTCCATGATGATGGAATCGCGGCCAGTCGATACGTGGGAATTGCCTTTGAGGGGAAGAACAGGGCCGCTGTCGGTTTCTACCACAGGTCAATGAAACGTTTTGAGACCGAGGTCAGAAATCAACATCTCGCGTTCCGCAATTTCACTGAGGCCGGAGTTGCTACGGAAAAACGTGACAAGTATGCCACGGCTGAGGTGATGTTTGAAAACTGTATTTTTGAGAACTGTGGGCGGGCGGTCAGTTTCACCAGTTTCAATGATTACAACTATACCTTCGCCGGATGTGAGTTTTACCGAAATGATGTGGGTATTTTCTGCCAGCACGGTAATTTCTATGTGCGGGATAGCCATTTCGAGGAAAGCGCCACGGCGGATATTATCTCCAACCCCGAGCACGGCAGTTCGATTCGGCGTTGCACGTCGGTGGGATCCCAACAGTTCCTGCGTTTCACGAATCCCGTGAGTCCGATGACGATCCAGGACTGCCACGTGTCGGGCTGGAAGAGCGAGGAAGGTGCGGTATCGCTTTCCGGCGCGCCGGTGATTATGTTCGACTGCGTTTTCACAAATCCTCCTGAAGGCACGACTCCGGTTCGGATCGACCGTAACGGACAGCGGCTTATTCTCTCCCAGAATGTCGCGGAAGGTTCAAAGAAACTCGTAACGAATGCCCAAAGGGGGTTGCTCTACCGCATTCCCGCTGGAAAACGCAAAGGTGTTGTCAGGTCGTGTCATCAGAGTTTTTTCCGGGAAAAAGTGGATGTGCCGGGAAAAGTATTTGATGCAAAGACTGATTTCGGAGCTGTCGGAGACGGAAAAACGGACGATACGAAACCTGTCCAGAAAGCGATAGACGCGGCCCGAAAACACGGGAAAGATGCTATTGCCTACCTGCCCTCCGGCCGTTATGCCATCACTAAAACGCTCCAGATAACCGGTTCCGATTACCACGTGGGAGGAACGGGTTTCCGGACCGAACTGGCGTGGCGGGGGGCCGAGGGGGGAACCATGATCGAGATCCGGGATCCCGATCATATTACGCTTGAGAACATCGCTGTCGGACACCACGACGCCGGCAAAATGAATAACGACATCGATATCCAACAGATCGGCAGCGGCCAAAGATCTTTCATAATTTACGACGGCGTGTTCGCGTACGGAATGTACCAGCGGGATCCGTTCAACAAAGGTTTCCGTTTTGAGGGGCTCGGGCGGGGTTCGACGGTCGTTATGCGACACGTTCAGGGCAACTTACGTTTCATTGATTGCGCCGAAGCGACAATTCTCGGGAACTGCACCTACGAAGGCTCGGTGATTGCTGAAGGAGGAGCGTCAGCCAAAAGCACACGCGGCTTTCTCGGTTTTATGACGCGCCTGAGCACCGTCACGACGCACGGGCTTTATCTGCGCGACAGTTCGACCATTGTGATGAGCGATTTTTACGCCGAGCAGGCCGACAGCGGATGCGTTTTTGCCGGTGAGGCGGGGAATATGGCGGGGCGTGCGACGATTCAGGGCGCCAAAGTTGACTTTCACGGAAGCAAAAAGCGAGGAGGCAAGGGCCAGGCTCTGGATATACGCAACTATCATGGGCAGATATTCTTCGGCCACAATCAGTTCTACGCTGGCATCGGTGCCGCGAAGGTGCGCCAGCGGGGGAATAACCAGGTGGAGCTGTTTCTGATTGCCAATATGTTCTATCAAGCGGGCCTCGACGCAAAAACCACCGATGCGTTCGACCTGCAGATGGTCGGGAATGAATGTCGTGGCAAAGTTGGCGGGAAAGGGGAGGAGAAAAGGAAATTCACCCCGCCCGACACGGAAGATCCTGAAGTCCTGGGGGAGCTGACCAGGCCGATGGACGATCTTCGCCGGCTGGGCGAGTGGGATCTGCGGCTCAACTACCCCCATGTTCGAGGCGGGAGAGAAGAGTGACTTTGCGGCTCCCATTCTGTCAGCAGTTTTAACTCCCCGTATCCCGTCCCGGCGAACATTAGGTTTTTGGGGGAGAAGGACGCCGGCAAGATGGCTGCGATACTATAACGACGTCTCTTTCTGGCCCCGTGCGATGAGACCCTGGCGGGTTCACTATGACAGGGGTCCTGCCTGTCAACGGTTCCGTTGCACGGAAACCGGGGAGTACAAAAACGTGCCACCTCCCCGCCGCGAGGGCGCGGTATTTTCTTGTCAGGGAAACGGAGACTCGAGTTCGGCTGAGCCCGCCGCCGGCGGGCGAAGGGGGACTTGAGGCGGACAATGTCTGGAAAATGCCAGTGCGCACGGAAATCCGACCCAATTGCACCGCGTTCTGAACTCCAGCCCCGCGGGAGCGGTTCTGAAGTCCAGTCCGCTCGTATCTCACGCAAGCGGGATGGGATCCGGGGCCAACGACACCAGAATTGTGCAACGAAGCCGGTTCCTGTCGAGACCCCCTTGGATCACACGTTCCTCCTATCCCGTCTCCGAAAGCCTGGACGCGAGTTGGTGCGAGGCGGTCTCACAGGTTATAGTGCAATGCTACGTTTTCGTCATAAAAGTTCCGTAACCTTTTGCGCGTTCAGCGATTCGCCCGTAGCTGCGTTGAGCGCTCGGTGGTCAGTGATAACTGGAAGGGAAGTAGAGATGACATCGCCGGGTCAGTCGGAAAACGCGATGAGCAAACGGTATCTCAAGCTCGTCCTGCGCTGGACTCGCGTCGGCATGAAATGGTTTGACTGCTGGGATGGACGTCCGAACTGCGGGCATTTTTTCGGGGGCGTGCTCTGGTACGGACAGGAGACCGCCATGCCTATGGTCACTCTGGCGACCGCGGCCAGTTCTTCAGAATATGATCCGCAGGTGATCGGTATGAGCGGAGGCGAAATGCGGCAGATCTGCCGGCAATGTCTGCGCTACCTGTGCTTCACGCACGATACCGGACCAGCCGATTGCGTGCGGCCGGAGGAGAGCTGGGGGCGCACCGAACCGGCGGGAACAAAATGGGGCGAGCGTGGACGGGGATTTTTCCCGGAAAGTCAATGCGGCCGAACCATTGCCCATCTCGCCATTACCGCTTTGTTGTTACCCGAAATTCTCGGTGACGAAGAGCGGACCATGTTACAGAGCATTGCGGAAGATTATATGCAGCGGGTCAATGGCTGGCAGCCGCGATCAGGTGTCTTTTTCAATACACAGACGGAAGAAAATGCATGGACCGCCGTAGGGATAGCGGCATGTATCGCTCTCCATCCAAACCATCCCGATGTCGATCAGTGGCGGGAACAGTTGAAACTCTGGGCTTTCAGAACCGTCACCCGGCCCGAAGACGCACACGACCACAGCGTTTTCGATGACTCCCGGACCATTTCGGAGCTGTGCGGCCACACTTTCACCACTCTGCCCGACGGCACCGCCGAAAACCATGGCGTCGTACACCCGAACTATATGGCTTCGGCGATCGGCCTGGCAGGGTGGGCTATAACGACATTGCGGCTGGCAGACGAAGAGGTCCCACCGCATCTCCTGCGCGGTCGGCGCGAAACCTACGAATTGTTGAAAAACTGGGCGGATAACACCGGCACTTTTCATGCGCCTCAGGGTATGGACTGGCCTTTTTTGAAATTTCACAACGACATCTTCAATCACACGGTAGCTAATCTGTTGTGGGACGATCCCGAAGCCGCCTTGCTGGAACGACAGGCGGTGGAAGTCGTTGAGCGTGCCAGCCGGGCTCACAACGGGCGAATAGTGCCGGAGGAAGTGACCGAATACTGTCATGGCCAGCAGGATCCCGCTATTATGCGCGAACGAAGCGTCGCTGCGATCGCCGCAGCCTCCCTCATGCACCGTCTCATGGGGGAAGGGGCGGATCCCGTTTCCCTCGACGAGATGCAGCAGCAACGGGCCGGTGTTCAGATTTACAGACAGGGCGGCATACTCCTGCATCGTCATCAAACGGGGATCAACAGTCTGTCGTGGCGCAATTGTAGCATGGTTCTTCCTTCGCCCTCGGGTGGGATCAAACACGTCGGTCCCGCGTCCGGTTCTATGCTGGCCCGGATCGAAGTCGACGACCATGCGTGGAACGTCCGTCGGGTCAAACTTTGTATTCGGGAAAGCGTCGACAGAGGCTCCGCTTTGCTGGTCCAGGACCTTGCCGAGGGTAGCGTCCGCCGCCAGCTCTATTTCGCGTCTCTTCCGGATGGAAGATGTGTGACGCTGGAGCGGCTCAGGGCGCTGAAAGACATTACGGTGAATCGGCTGAGTCAGGGATGTTTGTGCATCATGAATGATCCTTATTTTTCGGATTCTCCCGGGGAAACCGCGCTGACGGTGAGCTGGGATGGAGGACAACGGACCCTGAGAGGATACGCCGGTGGAGAAGACGCGGCGGCCGAACGAATCGACCTGAAC
>JAGXLK010000580.1 GCA_018334735.1 Planctomycetota bacterium
AAATGCCTCGTAGCACAGGTCTGAATTTTTGATTTCACCTCTATAGCCTTGCAAGTTGTCTTCTTTGAAGGGCTCAGAGGAGGCAATCACATAACGCTCTGTTCCGTCTTTATCTGGGTTAACCACTATTACACCATCCAACTGATTGCTTTCTAGTGTTAAGTGGCCAGTAACCTTTTCCCCTACAGTGGTTGTGACTTCAATCCTGTCGTCACTGATAGCCCGTTTTTCAGTTTTCACAACCTTCTTAATCCCCTGAGCTTCAATTGTCGACACGCTACTACCATCTTCTGCAGAAGCTGCTCCTGCGAAAGAAGCGGACACAATCAGTAAAGCCGCAACCAGTAAACAAGACACTACTTTTCTCATTTTTTTACCTCCTTAACGATTTTTAGAATTTGTTACCACCCCACCCCTCCCCAACTTTCCCGCTCTCATACCTATCACCTCTCTTCCGTCAAGGTTTCTCATTCTGCTTTTTGAAAACGTGTCTTAAACCTACCACATTGAAAACGGTTTGTCATGGGCCTAAGGTCCCAGATTTTGACCAAAATCAGCCTCGATAATGGAATTTGGTACCGGAGTACTATCCAAACGAGATGACTGCTCGACCTGGCGATTTTACCCCCTCTTATTTACCTTGTACCACATCCCACCCACTCTTGTCTTGGGCCTTTAGGCCCATATTTTCTGGACCCAAGGTCCCAGAAAGGCATTGAAAAGCGCTGAATTGCGTTTATAATCGGAAGAAAAGGAAATGAAACGCTTGGGCGATATTCATTGGCACTTGATGGCTGTGGAGCGACCCATCAGTAAAGGCCGTCATTGAGAAACCCTGGCAAAGAGTTTGTCAAACCCGGAGAGCAAGACCAGTCCCAGGACGAGATCCAGGAGGAAGGCCCCGCCATTAAAGGCAACCCACCATAGGATCGTGTCATCGATTTCAAAAATTGCTTTACTCCGGAGATCAGCAACGACCAATACCATCGAGGGACAAGCAGCATTGAATTCAATCCCCCAGACCAACATACCGAATCCCCAGACCAACATAGAGGTAGCCATAACCTTCCATTGAGACAATCCCCGCCAGTAAGTTAAAAGGAGGGCAGCGAGGCTCGCCAGTGCAACTCCAATTATCATCCATTCCCCGAGACTTTCTGAATCCCAACCTACTGTAACAAAGTGAGAGAAGGGGGAGGCCCACACGAGTAAATAAGATGGAATGTCAACAAAAACGTCGGGAATTACCTGTGACTGCTCAGTAGCAAATGGCCACAGGAATCTGTAGAGGGCCCCATAGATAAGGAAAGTGGCAAACCAGGCTGAAACCGCCGTCCTAAAGTTAACACGTCCGATCAAAAAGCTCATAACTTTTCCCCACAAATGTTTCCTCTTCCGGCCGCCGCATCCGCCTTAAAGCGGATGCGGCGGCTTCTGTACTTCTCCTGCATCCTCTACTGAGTGACCCATCAGAGGACGTCATCGTCCAGAGACCCTCTCGAAGAGCTTATCGAACCCTGCAAGTAAGGCCAATGCCAGGACAAAATCCAAAAGGAACGCTGCTGCACCGACGACAAAAGGAATCCAAGCTCCACTCAGCGCAAATGGGTTAATAGTCCCGAAAGAGATCCACATATAACCAAAAATGAACCCAAACCCCCAAACCAACATTGAAGCGCCTATAACCTTCCATCGAGGCAATCCTCGCCGACAGGCTAGGAGGAGAACAACAAGGCTCGCAAGTGCAATTCCAATTATCATCCCTATCCCATCACCTTTAAGACCTCCCACATGTGCAAGCACAGTGAGGGGGGAAGCGCAGAAAAGGAAGTTGGTAGCAAAGTCAAGGGAAAAAGAAAGCCGCGCATAGATGACGAAAGTGGTAAGCCAGGCTAACACGGCTGCCCTTTTAAACTTGACAGGTCTGGTCAAAAACCTGAAGCTAACAGGCCTGGTTAAGAAGCTCATAGCCTTTCCTCAGTTGATCAGTCTATGCATTTTCTACCACATTCCACCCCCTCTTGTCTTGGGACCTAGGTCCTAAATTTTCCAGATCTAAGGGTATTGAAAAGCGTTGAATTGCATTTATAATCGGAAGAGAAAACACTATTTAAGGAGACCCCGTGAAACTACGTCACCTGAGCAGTCCCTTTATCCAGGCGCCACCGGAGTTCCTGGAAGAGCATCTCCAGGAAATGAAACGGCTGGAATGGATATTTATTGGCACCCGATGGCTTGGTGTGCTCATCATACTCCTGATGGCCTGGCTGCATGGTCCGATCTCCGCCCACGCCATGATAGCCCTGGCGGGTGTGTTGGGACTTGCCAATGTCGTTGCTACCGTCCTCAACATCAGGATCAAACACTCAAATACCCAGCGTAGATTGGGCACAGCTATGCTGATCGTCGACACAGTGATTGTTTGGGGTGTGCTTTTGCTGTTTGTAGATGAGTTCTATACCTCCGCCTATGCGGGGTTTGCGTTCGTTATTATCGAGGCGGCGATCAGGCACGGACTTTTGGGGAGCCTGGTTATAGGCTTTGTCTTTGTGTTCGGACTCCTGGGAGCGTGGATATTCCGCGACTGGGAATTTGGGGTGCGCTTCAGTGTCTCTGGCTATGCATTCTGGACGATTATCATGATGCTCATTGCCCTGGGCATCGGAATGGTTGTCCGGGAAGGGCAAAGGCAGCGCCAGCGGAGCGAGGAACTGATACGTGAAAGGGCACTTGAAGCTGAGTGCCAGCGGATCGCCGATGACCTCCATAACAGGGTAATCAAGACGCTGCATGGACTTGCAATGGAAGCACATGTCATGGGAACCAGGAAACCGGAGGACAGTCCTCCCGTTGAGCAAATGGCACACTATATCAAGGGGGTCTGTCAGCGGACCAGCCAGGAGATCAGGGACGCGGTATTCGAGCTTCGCGCTGACAGGCAAGAGCGACCGAGATGCTCACGGATTTCGGAAACAGTCGACAACTGGAGCAGGAGCACGGGCATACCCGCTGAGTTTAATCTGACAGGGGAAGATGTGCCCTTGCCTCTTGGGACCTTCAACACCCTTCACAACATCCTCACCGAAGCCCTTGCCAATGTAAAAGAGCACTCCCTGGCTTCACAGGTGAGCGTCTCTATAAAGACCCTGCCAGATCGGAAGAGCACAC
>JAGXLK010000581.1 GCA_018334735.1 Planctomycetota bacterium
CTTCCGATCTGGGGAGGAGATCGGCGCTAAAAAATAGTTTGCATGTGCCGAAAACGCTAAAACATGTGTGTGGTCCCCAGGGTAAAGTGCACGTTTTCTGTTTCGTCGTATTCTTCTTTCTCAACGGCTCGCGCGAAGTCGATGGAGACTGGAATTCCTCCCAGCGCACGGATGAACCATCGTAATCCGACACCCGCGCCGACCCTCAATTCGTCCCAGCCGTTAAACAAATCACTTGCATCTTCCTCTACGTACCCGGCATCGACAAAGGCAGCAAGGCGTATATCATTTTTGTATACAGGGATGCTGTATTCAACACTGCCCACAAGCAACGATTCTCCACCGATCTGCTCGTTTTTAATGGGGTCGACGGGAGAGACACCGTGCCGTTCGAATCCCCTTATTGAAGACAAGCCACCCGCGTAAAACCGCTCGAAAACTGGTATGCGTTCGTCGTTGTAGGAATACAAATATCCCGCGCGGGCTCGCATTTTTAGAATGTGTTTTGATTCATTTGGGTAGGAATAAATCGTCCAATATTTTTTGAAGTTTCCTTGCAGCTTGATCGTTTCTATATCAGAGAACCCAACCTCAGCGCTGAGGCTTGCCAGATAGCCCCCATGGGGAATTCTTCCGCCTTCTCGCTTGTTTTGGCCCAAGCTCAGCCCAAAGTAAGGTTTATCGTAGGTGCCTTCATCGATCTTGACTTCAGGCGGAGCATCATCATCGATATCGTGCATATCGAAATGCTCATATCCTATTCTGGCTGTGACGCTAATATTATTACCGAAATTCTTGCCTGCGCTGATTTGGCCACCGGTCGTGTCGAGAGCGAAATCTCCCCAGTTCGCAACGCGCGCAAATGCATTGGTTCCGAACCTGTAATCTGAATCGAATATGTGGGGATCACTGAAAAGGATATTGAACGTGGTAAGATCACTGCTGGCGCGCAAGCTCAACTCAAATTTCTGTCCTGCTCCTCGGAAGGCATTTCCCTCCCAAAAATCATGCCAACTCGTGGGGAAATTGCCGATATCGAAATTGCTTTCTTTAAGCGACAAATGGGCCATGGCCCCGATTTCGGAGCCGTATCCCCCACCTACTGAAAGCGACCCGGTTCGACCTTCTTTGACTTGTATCACAGCGTCTCTCAACGCTCCCTTCTCCGGGCGCAGTTTGATATCCACTGGATCCACAGCGGTATGGTCAAAATAGCCCGTAGCTTCGAGTCTTTCTTCGCTTCGTTTTAACTGTGTCGTATCGACCCTATCTCCCGGAAGAAACGTGAGCCGCCGCAAAACCACGACCTCTCTGGTTTTAGTCAGCCCTTCCACGCAGATTCTGCGAATATGAATCGCGTCTCCCTCGACCAGGGGGAATACAATCTTACCTCTCCGCGTGTTTCTTCCGGGAATATCAATCTGGCTTCGATTCTTCCGCTGCCGCGGGTTCGGGCGTCAACATAGCCCTGGCATCCGTACATCTCGCCCATAATTTTTTCGGCCCTTTCCAGCTTTTTCGGCCGGAACGGCTCACCCTCAGCAATCGGAATGGCGTCCGCCAGTTCCTCATCGCGAAAAATTGTATTTCCCTGGAAAATAATACTGTCGATGTGATACTGCTTCCCTTCGTTAACCACGATATTCAATGCCAGACCATTGAAGTTTTCGGTGTGCTCCCAATAGCCTGCCACATTGGCATCGAGGTACCCGAGACTATAATATTTGTCTTTAATACGGCTGAAATCGTTTTGAAAAACGCTTCGTTTAAAAACACCGGGTCTCAGAAACGGCAGCCAATATCTTTTTTTGGTTTCCATCACGTGGCGAATTTTCTTGTCGCTCAGGACTTTATTGCCCCGGATCTCAATTCGTCTTACCCTTACTTTAGGGCCTTCGTAGATATGGAAAACCAGCCGGCACTCGGGCGATTCACCGAATGAAGCTTTTGCTCTGGCTGAGGCCATAGTGCGCCCCGCAGCATTATAAGCCTCTACGATTGTCTTTTGGTCACGGATTATGTCCCGGGGTGTTACTGTATCTCCCGATTTCAGCTGCAGGATGTCCTTTAAACGCCGTGAACTAACGCATCGGTTGCCTTGAAATTCAATCGAAGCTATTTTTATTTTTTCCCGAATTTCAACATGCAATTCCACCCCTTCTCCCTCGAGGCGCTCGATTTTCAGCCCCACTGTGCCAAAACCGCCCCATTTGTTGAGTTTTTTGACTTTTCGCTGAAGGGAATCGGTGGAGAACGTTTCACCTTCCTGGATCTCAAGCCTTTCAAGCACAGCGCTTCGTGTTACGGCGTAGTTCCCAACGATACGGATCTCTTTGACGGTTAATTTTTCGTTTCTGCTTTTTTCCGCTGCCCGGATTGACGAGAAGAGACAGATAAGGCTCAAAAAGAAGGTTAGGATACGAAACGAGACACAAAAAGAGGTGTGGCGCGAGCATAGCTTTTGCATCATGGGTCTTTCAGAATTGTCTCTGCGAGGAAGCAGCTCCAAAGCGCAGCCACCGTTTCCAAAATGCGAGACGGCAGACGCCGGTAGGACCATTCCTTTGTTTGGCAACGATCAGCTCGGCGGGTGATGGGGGGATGTCATTCTTCTGGTTGCCGGGGTCCGACATGTCAAATCCTTCCTCGTTATCCTGTGGCCGGTGCAACAGCATAATGACATCGGCGTCCTGTTCGATAGCCCCGCTTTCCCTCAGATCGCTCATCCGGGGACGCCGTCCTTCTTTTTCCACTGAGCGGTTAAGTTGGGCGACCGCAACCACGGGAATATTCAGCTCTCTGGCCAGTGCTTTCAAACCCGCACTTATTTCCGCCACTTCCACAGCCCGGTTGTCGCGGCTGTGGGGAGGACGGACGAGCTGGAGGTAATCAACCACAATCACGCTTACGTCGTTTTGATGCTTCATGCGGCGTGCGCGAGCTCTCAAATCTCCAATCCGTACAGCGGGCAGGTCATCGACGTAGAGCGGCATACTTGCTAGATCTTCGATACTTTCCTCGAGTGCATCCCATTCTTTATCGCCAAGAGTGCCTTTGCGGAAATCCTGTGTATCGAGTTTTAGATGCATGCACAGGATATTGCTCACGATTTGTTCCGCGCGCATCTCGAGTGAATAGAGGGCTGCCGGCATTCGTTCGTTCAGACA
>JAGXLK010000582.1 GCA_018334735.1 Planctomycetota bacterium
CGCAGCGATTTTCTGAGAGCTTCACGACCTTTGGGACCTCGAGGTACCAATTCGAGAGGGAGGGTGAAGACAACATCCGGGTTTTTCTCAACATCCTCGATCCTGGGGATAATACTTTTGTTAACGTCTTTGCCCGCCCGCTTAATCTCCCAATAACGATGTCGCGCCACCCAATCGGCTTCCGCGCTATCCGGATATTGTTTCAGGAATTTGTCATGGGCAGCGACCGATTTTTTGGCATCGAAAAGTCGGAGGAGTTTGAGTTGTGCGAGTTGCGTGTCCCTTGTCTGTTTTTTTAAATGTTCGAAATGTGCCAGTTCTTCTTTTCCGCCGGGAATAATCGCGGATTTCCAGTGTTTGCCCCAGGGTTTAGCGCCTTTTTCTCCGGCTTCGCGCAACACCTCGACGGTCTCCGGTTTATGTGGCGCATTCTCGAGCAAGGATTTAACATGGTCGATAGCGGCATCGATTTTTCCATCGTGCATCAAAGCTATCGCTGCCTTTTTCGTTTTTTCGATTGATTCCTCGGGCTGGAGTTCTCGCGTGAGACGGGCCATAGCGTTCATACCATCGGCAGTGCAATCCAGGTTGAAAGTCCGGATTATATCTGTGGCTTTCTGGCGAATTGCTTTCCCGGTTTTTGAGAGGACCTTATCGGGGAGCTTTTTCGGTTTCTTATCAGTGTCGGGCTTCTCACCGTCGTCAGTCTTTTCTTTTTTCTTTTGGGCGTTTTTCTTCTCCGGGTTGGGAATCATAAGCGGCTGCGCCATGGCAACCTGACGGATCTTATCGGCAAATGCGCCGCGCGGGAAGTCGGCATATTCGGACCATTTTGCCAGCGATTGTTCCAACTGTTCGAGCGCTTCATCGAACATCTTCGCGTGGATGAGTTTGTCGGTCGCTTGAAGAGTCGCTCGGGCTCCTGCCCGGAATCGTCCTTCACTTTCCGCTGCTTTGACCAACCGCCGGCAATCTTTCAATTCTTTGGTCCAATCGAACCACTGCTGAGCGATCGCAGTTTTCCAATCGATATTGGATCGTTTAAGCCATCTGTCCAGCACTTTCCGCCCTTCTTCTCGTTTTTTGCCGGCACGGAACCAGCTGAGGTAATGACGAAACACCTCGTAATCGCCAGGATGTTTGTCCATGTATGTTCGCACTTTGTCAGCACCCATCAGTTTGAGTGCCTGGCTTAGTTGTTTTTCGTTGCGGGTATTTTCGACGACGTACGCTAGATGCTGGTAGGCTTCTTTTGCCTTTTTCTTGCCGGTAAGCCAGCGGGCATATTCGTAGCGCCAGGAGAGATTGTCCGGCTGTTCCTCGAGGGCTGACTGGAACATCTCCGAATTTGCATTCCCTTCTTCATTCCATAAGAGCCGCGCGGCCTGGTAGAACCCCTCGCCCGGTTTTGAACGCGGCAGTGTTTCGTACTTTTTATAGAGTTCAACGGCCATATCCCGATCATGGAGCTTATGGTGAGCAAGTTCAGCGGCCCGCCACATTGCTGCAGCGGCACCCGCCAAATCCCCGTTGAGCACCGGATCTCCGACATCACCCGGGTGTTTTTCGGCGTATTCGCGGTAAAGCGTCACGGCTGCCGTTGGTCCCCAACCAAATTCGTAGTCAAGGCGGCAGTAGAATCCCCACCCGCCGGTGCCCTGAATAATTTTCAGCAATATCGAATTCTCGCCTTTTTTCAAATGGACCGGGATTTGCTCCTGGTCCGGTTCGGCTCCGCGGCTGGTATTTCGAGACAAAATTTTCTTCCCGTTGAACCAGATTACCACGCCGTCGTCGCTGCCAACATAAAGCGTGCCGTCTCTCGTTTCTTTGCTCTTAAAAGTGCGGTGGGCATAAGCGCAAACATTTTGGTTCGGGTCGATGCCGGCCTGGAGGTCAACGTAACCGTTTGCTTTTTTGCTTTTTGCCGGAACATCTTGCCATTTAACTTTTGTTTCCGCGGCTCCGATATAAGTTGCATCAAGTTCGACGCCTTCTTCCGGCGGATAAACTTTTTCAAAACCTTTGCCGTCTGGATTCGGGAACGGAGCAGCAATCTGCCAGCTTTGCATAAAGGCTGATGTCGGTCCTCCAGCCCGTCCTTTTCCTTTTTCAGCCATGATAGCGAGATGGTTTCGCACCGCTGCGATCCGGGAATGTTTGGGGTACTTCAACGCGACATCTTCATAAACGCGTCTCTCCCGGCGCTCATTACCGAGCACTCTGCCGGCAATACGGGCCTCGTTGAGAGCGGCTTCAGGGGCCAGTTTGTGATCGTCGAAGCGCTGTAAGACAACGTCATAGGAGAGCACAGCCCCCGGGAATTCACCGAGCCCTTCCTGGGCTTTTGCAATATAAAAATACGCGGTCGCGGCCTGATCTGCCCCCGGATGTTTCTGAATAAAACGCTGGAGAAGTTGTTTCCCCGATGAAACGTCGCCCGCGAGGACCAGTTCTCTTCCCAAAAGAACAGTAGCGTCTGCGATATTTTCCCACTCGGGATATTTTGCGACGAATTCACGCAAGGCCCCTGCAGCCTGCCCGTGGTCGCCGGCGTCCGCGAACTCTCTAATGCTCTGCAGTTCTTTGCGCGTTTTTTCGCTTTTGATCTCCTCGGGCGATTTCTCTTGCGCCATAGAGCCATTCAGCGCGATCAATGCAGCAATAATGGCAGCGATAAAGGCTGGCTGCAATGCGAGGGACGAAACGCTCTGTTTTGCCGTGACCACCGCTGAACGCAGCATCACAATTTGCGAATTCTGAGGATATTACATGTTTTTCCGAGCTCCTGGAGCATTTTCCGTTTTGTTCGTTCGGGAGTCCTGACCGTGCCTTTAGCGTTTCAATTTCTTTGCAAGGAGTTTCACAATCTTCCCGGCTGACTTAGCGACAGAAGTGCCGGGATATTTTTCTATCACTTCATGCATGAGGGTATAGGAAAGCTGGACATCCCCCATACGGTAGGCGCATACGCCGCGCATGTAAGTTGTTTTGTCCAACCTGTCAAAATCCGGGAAGTCCAGCGTGATACGTTCGAGGTAATCTCTTGCTCGCTTATAATCACGCTGTTCCATGTAGTATTCGGCAAGTTTGAGGAGACTTTTCGCTGCGAAATTACTGCCCGGATACTTGTTCGCACATGCTTCAAAAGCAGAGACATTCTTCCC
>JAGXLK010000583.1 GCA_018334735.1 Planctomycetota bacterium
GTAACTTCACGAATCTGGGCATTACCGCCAGTGCCGGGCCCGCCCGCCATAGCAGCTGCAACGATGAGACCGACGAAAGCAACGGTCCCGAGAAAACCGAGCACACCGATCACCAGCACCGCGATCAAGCAACCTTTGAAGAAACCGCTCCCGGTTGCACTCGTTTTCCCCTGGTTTTCAGAGGACTCGTCAGGGTGGTACTGCGGCGACTCACTGCCAGTTGTATTTGTCGACATCTGTGCTCTCCTTCCAGGCAATACGATCTCCTGCATTCTCTGTGATTTTTATGCAGACGTCAAGTTGGGTGCTTCAGAGGAATGCGCCCCTATCCGTCGGCACATTCAGCCGGAAGGTACACAACAAAATGCGTCCCATGGCCATCAGGCTTCTCCAGCTCGATATGACCGTCATAGGTATCCACGATCGCTCTTGTAATGGAAAGCCCGAGCCCTGTTCCCCGAGCTTTGGTCGTAAAGAAGGGATCGAAAAGCTGTTCGCGATCCTCTTCAGAAATCCCGGCACCGTTATCTATGACATGCAACACGAGAAGTGGGGACCGCTCTGTGGCCTCGCCGGCAATTTCTTCGGTTTCCTGACCTTGATCAAGGCGAATCTCCCCTTTGATTTCGAGCCGCGCATCTTGCTGACCCTGGAGTTCTTCAAGGGCATTTGTTACCAGATTGAGCAAGACTTGTCTGAGGCGCCCCCGGGTAAAAGGAAGGCGGACCTTACGGTCCGTCACATCGACTACAATATCAATGTCAGGTGTGAGTTTCAGGACATGAGCAAGGTGCATGACCTCCGATACAACCTCAGAGGGTTGAATAATCTCGCTTTGCTGTTCGACCGACGGGCGAGCCAGTTCTAACAGCGATTGAACAATTCTTTTGCACTCGCGGGCCTCTTCCTCAATTGCCACCAGCGCCTCACGGTGAGGTGAATCTTCGGGGATCCGTTCTTTAAGAGTTGTGACATAACCAATTATGACTGCAATCGGGTTATTTATTTCGTGGGCTATACCGGCGGACAAACGCCCGAGCGTAGCCACTTTTTCGGCTTCAACAAGCTGACGCTGATGGCTCTCGAGAGTTACTGCCATTCGATTGAAACTCCGCGCAAGCATCCGGAACTCAGCCGAACGAGGCAGTTCGACCTGCCGAGTAAAATCGCCCCGGCTCAACGCTTGTGTCTCCTCGACCAATCTATTAATGGGTTTTATTATCGATCGATGTGTTACGTACAACACGATTAACACAACCAATCCGGCGATTCCCAGGATAGCCCGCAGTATCAGCTGGGAGATGCGCCAGATACGGCTTGCATCTGCTTCCAATCGATATGTCTTCCAGTCGAAACTTCGCCCAATCTGTGTATTGAGATTGACCAGATCCAGCCTTAGTTCGCCTGCTCGTCTGCTCAGATTTTCTCGATCCCCTTTTCTGCGCCCGGGTCCTGGCTCAGATACACCTTTTTCAATAACATGCTTCAAATCCCCGGCGGTCCTCGCCAATTTATTAAGAAAAACTCGCTCAGGAGGATCTATATTGGCTCCGGTCAGGCCCTGAAGCGTCCGGCTGAAACGTTGAAGCATTTCTTCAAACCGCTTCCGCCTCATCGAATCAATTTTACCTGTCGAATCCCAACCCAAACAGACCTGATCGGCGGCATGCAGCATTTTCAAGGCTTCACGCCGCAACTGTTGTCGAACTCGCACCTCAGTTGTCGCTTCACGTAAACGCGCCAGAAAATACAAATGCGCTCCAAGCGCAGCACCAAACACAAGAAACAGCACCCCGAATCCGACGGCAAGCCGGAAACTTGTTGTCTTTCGAAAAGGCGGTTTGTCCCATTCTTCTGCGGCCACGGAAACTCCTCGATCAACATCGCTGTTCAATATTCTAATTCGCTGATTATCATCTGGAGTTCGTTTCTTGCAACGTTCTCTACGTCCCCGTTTGCCCGCAGCACGAACCCACCTCGCATGCCATGATTCGCGAGAGAAAAATCGCAGACAAGAGCTCTGTCAGGCTCCGGTTCGGGATCGGGCGGGCGTCTGTAAAGATACCCTGCCCCAATTTCAGGCTGTTCCACTGAAGGACACTGCAATAATGATTTGCTGGTTATGTATTCAGGATATAAATCTTCCAGTACGCGTGGATATTCTCCATTTTTTGCCACATATTCCTCCATCGCCATGCCGATGGTTTCTAAATTCTCGCGACAGCGGCTATCGGAAGCTTTTTCGGTTATCAAGATGCTCAGCCCCCCTCCGCGAGAACAGGCACTCAAAAGTCCCATGCTGGCGCCACCGACCAAAATTAAAATCGCTACAATCGTTCCGCGGTGTTCTCCTTTGATTCTTATCTCCAGCAAAGCAAAAAAGCCAAGGATAACGGCTCCAATCCCAAATGCCCAAAACCAGCCTGCCAGTACAACAAAAGGGATTCCCGCAAGTGCGAGCGGATGGAAAGGCGGTCTTGATACTTCGACTTCTTCATCGTCCTCAGCTAATTCCTCCGCCTGTTTTGCAAGTTCTTCGGAAACCTCTTTTTCGCGGATACTGTCTTCGCTCCGATAAATCAGCTTCAAAACACCGAGGTCAATCACATCGCCATCTCGCAAACACCTGTGCTTTTCACGTTTCCCGTCCACCAACATTCCGTTCCGGGAGCCAAGGTCCTCAGCAAAACAGTAACCTTCCTCACAGAACAGTTGTGCATGCCGGCGAGAAATCTGCCTGTCGTGAATAACCAGATCGCACTCTTCTGAGCGACCGATAAGAACCCCTTCAGTCCCAATCCTGATTACACGTCCATCGTATTCTCCCCCTTCAATGCGCACGGAATGGACTTCTTTTTGTTCAAACATATCATCCATAAAAATGCCCTCTATTCAGACCGCCCGGGTCTGCGCTTTCACTACCTGAAATCTAATCGAGCAAAAGGCCGGTTTCAAATGCCAGAGTGAAAAACAGAGTATGACAGTCAACGTCTGAACCGTCGCCAGATGATATGGAGCAGAAAACGCGTCTCTGATATTCCAAGAGACAAACTGAGGAAGAAATAAGCCAGTGTGCCCGCAGCAACGGGAACGAGAACACGAATAGTCTTGATCAACATTTTATCCCGCACAGGGGCGGCCGGCAGGAATCGAAGGGCGATGTAG
>JAGXLK010000584.1 GCA_018334735.1 Planctomycetota bacterium
GGAAAGGAAGTTACGTTAGTTTCGATGTGATAATACGTTATCTCCGTTATCTGGATTACCGGGTCAGGTATGTTCAGAACATAACGGACGTTGGTCACCTGACCGATGATGCGGACGAAGGCGAGGACAAAGTGGGGCTCAAGGCGCGTGAGATGGGGGTTGAACCCATGGAGGTCGCCGAAACATTTACCCGGAGTTATTTCGAGGACATGGATGCGCTGAACATCCGGCGTCCCGATATTTGTCCCCGTGCTTCAGGTCATATCCCCGAACAGATCGGACTCGTGCGAGACCTGCTGGAGAACGGACATGCTTACCAGGTCGATGGGAACGTATACTTCGACGTGATGAGTTTTGAGGATTACGGAAAGCTCAGCGGACGCGATCTCGATCAAATGCTGGAAAATGTTCGGGTCGATGAAAGGGCCGAAAAACGAAGCCCTCTTGATTTCGCGCTCTGGAAAAAAGCCGAAGAGGGCCACCTGATGAATTGGGAAAGCCCATGGAGTGTGGGATACCCGGGGTGGCATGTGGAATGTTCGGCCATGGGGCTGAAATATCTCGGTCCCACGCTCGACATCCATGGTGGGGGACTGGAAAACATCTTCCCGCATCATGAGAACGAGATTGCCCAAAGCGAAGGGGCAACCGGCGAACAGTTCGTGCGTTACTGGTTGCACAATAATATGGTGACCGTTGAAGGTCGGAAGATGGGGAAAAGTCTCGGTAATTTTATAACGCTGAAAGATGCCTTCGGCGGCGATCCGCCGCTCGAAGAACCCGTTCGCCCAATGGTTATTCGCTACTTCATCTTAAATAGTCATTATAGAAGTCCGCTCGATTTCTCAGCCGAAGCGCTCGAAGCCGCCGAAAAAGGACTTGAACGCATCGAAAATGCCGTGGCGGAGGTCCGCAAAAGACGCGCAATGGTCCAGGGGGCCGACGAAACCGTCTCCGACCAAATTCGCCAGCTTGTGGATGAAACGAAAGAGCGTTTTGAAGACGAAATGAATGACGATTTTAATACGGCGGGCGCCATAGGTGAACTGAGCAAATACACCCACGAGGTGAACCGATTGATGGACGAGGGGTCTGCTTTGAGCGGAGCCGAACTCGCTACGCTGGACGGACTGTACTCCGAACTGGGCGAGCAGGTGCTGGGAATTCTGAGGGATGCCGGAGCCCCCGATACCGCCGCGGGCGGAGGGCTGGAGAAGGATTTGATCGAAACTATGATCGAAACGCGTGCCGCCCTGCGTGAGGCCGGCCAGTTCGATCTTGCGGACCATATCCGTGACCGCCTTGCGGGTTTGGGGATTGTCCTCAAAGATGAAGCGAATGGTACGGAATGGAAGTGCGAATAAAAGCTTTCAGCTCGCGCACTGCCCGTTTTTCTTTTTAAAAACCTCCAAGATGAGTGCATACGATATCATTGTTGCCAACCTGGAACACGACAATCCGCCACGGCCCGGATTAACTTTTTCCGGTGATCGTATTAACGATATGGTAACGGCCGGGGTAACCAGTTCGAAAACCTATGAACCCAAACGCTGGACTGAGGGCAATATTGAGTATTATGACGATGCCTGGGGTAACGTCTGGTACCGGGATGTTGAGGGTTCGGCGGGCGGTGAGGTTTACAAACCGGCAATCGAAGATTGGAGCGAGCTGGACGAACTTCAAGTGCCGGATTTCGATGATCCCGACCGCTACGTCAGGGCGGCTGAAGTTTTTGGGAAAAATGACGGGAAGTTCAAAGCGGGATTTGTGCCGGGATGGGTCTTTGCAACGAGCCGTTACCTGCGTAAAATGGAGATTTATTTCATGGACTTGATCGAGTATCGCGAGGAGATCGATCAGCTCCATAATCTCGTCACAGATGTCTATGTTAAAGTCATCCATCGTTTTGCTGACGCGGGGGTGGATGCCATTTTTTATTGTGAGGATCTGGGAACACAAGACCGAGCGCTTATTGGGCCCGAGATGTGGTGTGATGTTTTCAAACCACATTACGAGCGACTGGTAGGGGCTGCTCACGAACGTGATGTCAGAGTTCTTATGCATTCCTGTGGTTACAACTGGGAGCTTCTCGACGATCTGATTGAGGTCGGAATCGACTGTTTTCAATTTGATCAACCGGAAGCTTATGATATGCCGGCACTGGCCGAGAAACTGCGAGAAGCGCGTGTCGGTTTGTGGTCGCCTCTGGATATTCAGTGCGTGCTGCCGACCGGAGATCGCTCTTATATCGAAAACGAAGCCCACAAAATGGTGGATCTGTTCAACGGGGGACTGATATTGAAAAATTACGGCGACCTGCAGGGAATCGGCGTCGAACCTGAATGGGATATGTGGGGTTATGAAGCCATTCTTGAAGCCTGTGGTCTGGGCCCCGCACAATGAACCGGTTGCCGAATGATATTGGCCCCAACATTTGTTTGCATTTTTGTGAAAGTTAACAAGAGCACGTTTCTAAACGGAGAGGATTGAAAGATGGATCTGAAATTTTCATGTCGGGAGCACATGGTTCCTGGCGATACAATCGCGGAACGTTTTGAGAATGCTGCGGACATTGGGTTGGACGGAATCGAAATTGTCAACAGCAGCGATATGGAACACCTCGAGGAGATCAAGCAGGCTATTGAAGACACAGGTGTTCGTGCGAGCCAGATGTCCGCGAAAAACCTGTTCTGCCTTGATGCGCGTCCGGAACAGCGGGCCGCATCTGTAGAATCAATGAAGGAAGCCTTGACACTCTGCGAAGCAACAGGTGCAATTGGGTTTATTTTCCCGCCCCTTATTGCCGTGAAGATGCGTGATGGGGAGAGGATTCCCGATCTCTCGCCTTTTATGAATACCGCGCAGCTGGAACGCAAACTGCTCGCGGCCATACTGAGCGAAGTCGCGGATTTCGCTCAGGACAAAGGGGCCGATGTTGTGATTGAGCCGCTGAACCGGTACGAACAATGGTGGCCGTGCAGCCTGCAAGATGGAGTCGATATTTGCGAAGACGTTGGTAAACAGGGCATTGCGATGATGGCCGATTTCTTTCACATGAATATTGAAGACGCCGATTTCGGCGAGAGCATTCGTCTCGCCGGCAATCGAATAAAGAATGTCCATCTCGCCGATAGCCAGAGACTTATGCCAGGGTAC
>JAGXLK010000585.1 GCA_018334735.1 Planctomycetota bacterium
AGCTCCTGTATGAAAAGTGAACGTGCAAGGGAAGCAGGGATGTGGTTGAGCTGGAGAAATGCGAAGGAGCTGTTATGTGATGCAACTTTTGTCGAATTAGAGGATACTCAGCGGTAATACGGGAAAGTTCGGATATGAGAGCTGTGAGGGTGCTGGCGTCTGCTGTTGTGATACTATGCTTTGTTTCTTCGGCTTTGTGGGCCGATGGCAAATTCTACTATGTCCGTGAAGAGGTCCCGCCGTCGATTCCATACCAGCGTGCCCTGATTCTCAAAGAGCCAGGTGAGGAGACGCTGCTGCTGCAGAGCAGGTATGAGTTTTCCGGGGACAGGAAGCCACAGACCATGGGCTGGGTTGTCCCGGTACCATCGGTTCCCGAATTGGCCTCGATGCCGGCTCACCGTGCGACGGAAGTTTTTCGGTCTCTATCATTCTTTTTACAACCCCACGTGGTGCAATTGAGCCATTTTGTTTTCATGATTCCTGTGGCACTATGCGTAGTGTGGGCTATCGTTAAAGCCCGACAGGGCAAAGGTATCTTGGGACCACTTGTCATAGGTTTTTTGCTTGCCATGCTGACGATATCTTTCACGACGTCGCTGGGGGTTGCGAGGGTGGGTGTGACGGTTCTCAAATCCGACGATGTGGGTCCTTACGACGTAAAGGTGATTAAAGCCGATAAACCAGCGACGCTCGTCAAATGGCTTCAAGAAAGAGGGTTTGGCTTTGAAGAATCTGACCGCGAAGCATTCCAGGGGTACATCGACCGGGGATGGTGTTTTGTGGCAGCCCAGATCCGGAATCCCGAGGATGAGGGAAAAACTGCGCTTGTCTCCGAAGGTTTGGTGGCGCCGTTGATCATGCGTTTTAAGACTGAAAAAGTCGTCTACCCGCTTATTTTGACATCGCTGGCGGAGAGTGAAACGGAGATGCTCATCTATACGCTGTCCGACCATAAGTTGGTGTGTGATGACCGAATGGAACTTGAAGTTGCACGGGATGCCGACAGGGACCTGAACTCCTTTCTGGCATTTGTCGGAGGTGGCGAGATCACGGTCGAGCCCGAATCGTTTTTTGAGGGAAGGGGGCAGGGCCAGCAATACCTGTGTAAGTTCAAGGGTACCCTGAGTCCAAAAGAGATGAAAAAAGATTTGACATTCTGGCAGGCGAAAAATGACAGGGAACGTAGAAAGATGATCTTCAGGTGGTAGGAAAAACCAGTTAAAGCCAATCGTTTCTCAACGTAGCGTTCGCCTCGTTGCTGATCAGTGATTTTAAGTTGTCAGATTTATGCGCCGTTTTTTTTAGCCCGGATTTTTGGCTGAGAAAAGTTATGAACGGTGTTCAATAAAGATTCTACCCTGATTTGGCAAGAATGGCTTCCAATTATCCGTAAAATCCGGGCTAGGAATCCCAGTGTGAAGTTATAAATGGTCCGCCTCAAGTCCAGTTTCGCCCGCCGATGGCGTGCTCAGCTGAACTCGAGTCTCGATTCCCCCGTGAGCGGACTGGACTTCAGCCGGAGGCTGGAGTTCAGAACGCGGGCCGATTCGATGGAACGATAAGGACGCAGGCAAGATGCGTGCGGTACTCTAACGCCATCTCCACGCAGTGCCCGGCTACGAGGTCGTGCCGTCTTCTGTATGACAGGCATCCTCCCGTATGCCTTTAGCGTGCGTTACACTCACCCATTCAGGTCTACATGTCATTGCGAGGCGTTCCCCGGAGCGGGACGCCGCGGCAATCTCGCTGTTCTACCAAAAAATCGAGTGTCATGAACCACTAATGCGCTGTAGGGGCCACCCGGCCAAGCATCACCCACCGACAGAACGAAAACGAGAGTTACCGATCCGCCTCGACTGCCGGCCCAGGTCGGTCGCATTCACCTGCCCGCTTCCCGAGCCTGGCGCGCTATGTGTTCTGCGTTAACTAATCTATCTTCGTATAGTCAGAGTTTTCGTCTCTTGCGATCAGGGCGTTATGGGACGGGTCGCTGGAGACTACCTTCACGGGATTCCTTCCTCCTCGAACGTGAACTGGTTGAACCAAACAATCATTCTAGGAGATCGGAGGAATCCCGTCCTTTACGATATCAAATTCCTTGCATAGAAAATAAGAGCTTGATACAGTTTTACCATCGTTTACAATAGAAGTTCATCTTGTGAGTATATATTCAGATGATGAGGACATATTCACCATCCAGAGACCTGAGGAAATGGCTATGAATCAAGAACCGGATGAGGAACTGAGTCGGAAGGAGCGTGAGCGGCTCTGGCATCGGAGCCTCATGCTGGAGGCGGCTGAGGAGCTTTTCTCCCGCAATGGTTACTATGCCACCAACATGCAGGAGATCGCCGATGTTGCGGAATTCAGTGTGGGCTCTCTTTATAACATGTTTGATAGTAAAGAAGATCTCTACCGTCAGCTCGTCAACTCCCGCGTAGAGGAGTATTGCCAGGAGGCGACGGCGCGTATGGCAAGAAAGACGAGTCCGCTGGACAAGTGTCGGGCAGTGATTCGCTACAAGCTGGAATTTTTCGACGAATACAGACAGTTTTTCCGCATTTTTTCCAGTTTCGGTGACGGTTCAGAGAACGAGTCCTTCGGTGTTTTAAGTGCTGAAAGTATGGGCATGTATGAGGAGTATCAGAACAAACTGATAGAAATATTCGCTGCCGGGACTCGCGAGGGGGTTTTCGGAGATATCGATCCATCGCTGGCGGTTCTGGCCTTAGAGGGGTTGACCAACGCAATAATCGGCCGATGGGTCCAAACTGGAGAGGCCAAACTGGAGTCTGTGGATCCCGAAATCATAGAAGAGATACTTTTCCGCGGGCTTCTTGCGAAGGAGGCCAACTGATGACTTGTTGTAAAAAACTCAGCTTAATTTTGATGGTAGTGATGACGCTCGTGGTTCTAATGGGCACCGGATGTGTTCCTTCCAGAGAGCAATATTTCGGCGATATCCATCGCCGCCGCATGAGATCGTTCGAGGATTGGCGTGAGAGACGGAAGCGCTCGGGTTTGGAGAAACCGCGTCTGGAAGGCGTGCTCAGCCTGCGGGATGCTGTCAATATTACCTTGGCCTACAACACGCAAATCCAGGCCGTCCTTCAGGAGAAGGAAAGAGCGAGAGGACGTACGGTTGCGGCGTAT
>JAGXLK010000586.1 GCA_018334735.1 Planctomycetota bacterium
TCACGCGATTACGATTGGGCGTCTCGTGGCGATGCTCCATTCTATATCGACTACTATAAAATGCTGAAAGATGCTTTCCCGGGGGAAAATGTGGGGTTTGCGTTTGGCAAGGAAGGGCCGGTGACGACGGCATACGAGCTGCGCGGGGAACAACTTTTCTACGATTTGATGTCGGAACCCGAGAAGACGCGTGAACTTTTTCTTGCACTTGCTGAGAGCGCCATTTCTTTCCAGCGTTTCCACGAAAAACTCACGCAGGGCGAATCTCAAGGCCCGAATCCTGATAGGGGCGGCATGTGCGATGACATCGCGGCGATGGTTCCGCCCGATCGATTTGCAGATCTGGTATTGCCCGCATGGGATTGTTATTACCGTGGGATGACAACGGGCAGACGATTCATGCATGTGGAAGATCTTCGTCGAGAACAGTTACACTTCGTCCAGGCGATCGGGGTCGCTACATACGATCCAGGCGTCTCGCCGAAGCTTACGCCGCGCATGATCGCCGAGGAAATCAATGTGCCGTTCAAATGGCGACTGAATTCGACCCATTATCCGGCGATGGAACATGAGGGAATCCGGAAATGGGTTTACGATGCGGTCGCAGAAGGTCCCTCCCAGATATTTACTATCATAGCTGCTACCATGTGCGACGACGAATCGCTGGGGAAGGTCCGTGCTTTTATTGAGGCGGCGAAAGAAGCGGCGGAGCATCTGGATGCGGGGGACTTTCCGCTTTTTTATCAAGAGCTTTGCGGGTAGGGTTCCAGCGGGTATTCTGCATATTTCAGGAAAGCTTCATACTGCGCCTCGAATTCTTCTTGCGTCATACCGATAGCATTCGGTTGCTGATAGGCTTTGACCATGAATCCGCCGCCGAATTTGCCCAGAGCCCACGTCTGGTGATGTGCTTCATCGGCAATGGCTTCAAGATCGTTATTCCCGACTGTCCTTTGAATATCGACCGGATTCCAGAAACAGAGTTCTCCGCCGACATTTTCCGAAAGCCAATTGATTCCCGACAGCTTTGGTTGATCCAGTTGCAAGACGTCGCAACCCGCTTCTATAAACATGGGAATATAAGGTCGGATGTAACCGCAACAGTGGTGTATAAAATGCATATTCCATTCATGGAGCGCGTCGCACGTTTTCTTGTAGCGGGGGAAATAAATCGAACGGAATAGTTCCGGGCTGACCACCGGCCGTTCGTTCAGGCCCATGTCATCGTAGGTAATCGCGCCATCTGCTCCGGCTTTTCCATACTCTTCAATGATTCGCAAGCGCGCATCGATAATAAAATCGAGCAGTTCGCACAGCTCCTCGCGGTGCAAAATATGATCCATGAACCAGTTATCCATCCCGCGCAGATCAGCAGGTGTCTGCATGAGTGTGGGGATAGGCCCATAAACGTATTTCCCTTTAGCATGCCCCGCCTCGACTTGCTCCTCTAAATGCTCGTAGCGCGATTCCTTCGAAAAGTCAGGAAGCGGATAATTCTTCAGCAAGTGCCAGCCTTCCGCGAGGGGAAAGTCCTTGACCTGTCCCATATTCTCGCCGGTTGGATCGAATGTTTCTCTTTTAACTCTCCATTCGTTGTAACCCTCTTCCAACTCGACGTTGGGATCGGCAGCGTAACGGATTCCCGCAAAATCAGTCATGAGCCGCTGTTTACCATCAATAGGGCAGACCCGTAAATGAAGGCCGACCCGCGGAGGATCCTTAAACTCAATGCATCGGCGAACAATTTCTCTTGATGTCATACTCTTGATAGCGTATTCCTCTGACTGATTGATCAAGATAAGGCCAGGTATGATAAACCACGGAGGCAGAGTGTGGCAAAGGGCGGAGCATTTTCGATCACGCTGGATGTGCTCAGCCTCTGTTGCAAAGCCATGGTCTTCCGGCATAAGTTAATACTTGTTTTGAACAGGAAGTGTGAAACAGAAAATCTATCGAAGAGGTAAAACATTGTGAAAGGCCAAAGTTTTTTTGAAACCCGTGCATTTCAAATTGACCTCGGGCGTCAGCCGGAATCAGTAGATACGCTCAAAAAGATATTTGAGCAGGGACGTCGGTTCCATTTCAATCAGTGCCATCTGTATCTCGAAAACAAATTGCAGCTTGACTCATTTGGGGATGCGGCGGCGGGATTGTCCGGAGAAGACGTGGGAGAAATCGTGTCCTGCGGGGACCAACTGGGTCTGGAGATCGTGCCGAGCCTGAACCTTCTGGGCCATACTGAGCATTTTACGAAATATCCGGAATTCAAACGTCTCAGTGAAACACGTGACGGAGCACGGAAAGCAGACCAGGATTATGCGGGTTGTCTGTGCCCGTCGCTCCCGGAAACTCGAGAGTGGGCGCGATCGGTGATTGAAGAGGTAGCGGAAATTTTCCCTTCGCCCAATCTTCACGTCGGATTGGACGAAACCTGGCCGATTGGATCTTGTCCTCTCTGCGCGGAACGGGAGAAGAAAGGGGAACTGGGGCAACTTTTCGCAGATTACGCGAATTGCCTGCACGACAAAGCGCTCGAATACGGGAAAACGATGTGGATGTGGGCGGACATGTTGTTCTATTTCCCCGGAGCGATGGAGGAATTAAACAAGGATATCGTTCTGGTGGATTGGTTTTACGGCGGTCTTGATCCCATCCCGCGACAGACGTTTTTCAACTGGCGCCGTGTGCATACAACCGAAAAACTTTTGGAAGAAGGATTTCGGGTTGTCCCGGCCAGCGGGCTGGGAATGAACAATTTGCGGGGATTCACGCGATACGTGGACGGTTTTGATACTGATACGTTTCTGGTGACGCAGTGGGAGGGATCTAATCGTTTCCAGCTCGACTATGCGCCCGAACGGTGCGCGGCCGGAATTTTGCTGTCGAGCAACCACATGCCACAAATGCGTGAGATGGGACGGTATCTGTTGCCCGATGGGTCTGCCGGCGAGCGGCAGAAGTTTATGACAGCGGTCTCAGCATCGGGACGGAGCCTGGAGGTGGTACCGGAAATGCTGACGGAGCTGGACCAAACGCCTCTTGTGAAAGCCTGTCGAAGCCGCGTTCTACAAAAATATGTGGGGCAGGAGTCGGGCAAAATTATGAGAGAACTGAAGCTGATCGCGCGGGACATGTTAAGGGAAAACCGCCACTC
>JAGXLK010000587.1 GCA_018334735.1 Planctomycetota bacterium
GGAGGGCAGTCGAATCGGATCTGTATAAAGGTGCCAGCGTGCATCATCATCTTGCTCGGTCGTGTATGTCATCGACGCCCCCTGGGTGGCACAATGGAACTGGAGCAGGGCGGGGCCGGCGAGGGAATTCTCATCTCCGGCAGGGCTGCGCCCATAATTTTCCTCGCAGATCGGGATGAGAACCGGCGATGCGGTCTGCGGCTGTTCTCCGTTGGGGTACCACTGCTCGACCATTTCAGATTCAGGAATCTCGCCCATATCACCGACATCCGAGCGCCACTGTTCCACCGCCGCTCGAAGCCGCTGCAGTTCCGATTGGTGATCGGGATCGTCGGCCAGATTATTGATCTCCCAGGGATCGTTTTGCGTGTCGTAAAGTTCCTCCACCGGACGGGACTGGAACATGATATTTTCCGGCCACTCCAGTTCGTCTTCCAGATGCAGCCGCCACCATTCTTCGACGATGGGGTGCCGGTTCCGGAAGGGGATCCACAGCAAGTAGGGCAATTCAGGGCGGTGGTGGCGAATGTATTTGAAACGTTTATCGCGTGCGGCGCGAATCATATCGTAGGTTTCATCGTATCGATCCCGCGACATGAAGACGTATTCCCGGGGAGAAGCGGTCTCCTCGCCCAAAAAGGCGCGTCCCTGCATGTGAGGCGGGATATTGACACCAACTGCCGAAAGGACGGTCGGTCCAAGATCCAGCGTGCTGATGAGGCGGTCGCTGACCGATCCGGGCTCCAGCTCACCGGGCCAGCGGACGATCATCGGTACGTGGACGCCGCTGTCGTAGGGCCAGCGTTTACCCCGGGGCATGGGACCGTGATCGCTCCAGTGGAAGACGATGGTGTTCTCCGCAAGCCCGTCTTCCTGGAGCTGATCGAGAAGTTCGCCGAGATAACGGTCATTGTTTTCGATATGGGTGTACATCCGCGCCATGGCAAGGCGTACTTTTTCCGTGTCCGGGAAATAAGGGGGAAGCACCATATCATCGGGGTCGAAAGTCGGGTCGGGGCATTTCTCGGGCCACATCCCGCTCTCGTGGGTTTCTGTTGGGTTGAAAACGGCGAAGAAGGGCTGATCGGCATCGGGACGATTGCGCCAGTGGGCTTCGGTGCTGAGTTCATCCCACGCCGTGACCGGCGGCTCAAACTGATAATCGGTTTTGACGTTATTGGTGCAGTAGTAACCCTCGGCGCGGAGGTATTCGCTGAAACATTTGACGTAATGCGGGACGACTGCGGAATAGGGGGTCGGCATTTCGGGCGTGGCTTCATTGGTGTGCGCCGTGCGCATATGGTGCGTGCCGATTGAGATGGGATACATTCCCGTGATGATAGCCGACCGGGACGGCGCGCAGACTCCCGTTGTGCTGAAGGTGTTGGGCCAGCGACAACCTTCAGCCGCCAGCTGGTCCAGGTTCGGCGTCCGGGCGACGGAATCGCCATAGCAGCCGTAGAAGGGATTCGTATCTTCGAACGAGATCCAGAGGATGTTTGGTCTGTCTTTGCTCATGACCGGTCCCAGTATTTAGAAAAAGAAATCAGTGTAATTCCCGCGGATTCTGGAAATCGTATATTAATTCATTTGTGGTGCCAACCCAACCGGGGAAGTAAGGAATTCGCGCTGTGGGTCGGTGAGCGTGGATTTGCTTTGGAGTGCGACCGATTCCCGAATGGGGCAGGGCGCAAATCCCTCTGGTTTCGCCGGGGAACCTCTTTTAAGCTCGTTATGCAACTGACCACTTAGCGGCAAAGCTTGTGTGAGCGCAGCCCCGCTCGTTGGCCGCGTTCTGAACTCCAGCCCCGGCGGGCGGTTCTGAAGTCCAGTCCGCTCACGGAAAATGTAGACTCGAGTTCAGCTGAGCCCGCCACGAGCGGGCGAAACTGGACTTGAGGCGGCCAACACCAGACAGAGCCTAAACCGGGTGGGGTAAATCGGATCTTCAAGCCAAACGTAATCCTCAGCGGCTTTCAAAGCCGGATTATGGGGTATTTTTGCCCATCTCTAAACACCGCCTGCATAAGTGCTTCTGGGCAACGCAAATAGCTCGGAAGTACGTAAGAGGGACGTACGGGACAGAGGGTGCCTGATAGAGGAGGCTGAAACGAGTTGCGCGGCAGGAACGCCGTTTCGGAGTTGTCTTTTAGCGAATTGGCGGCCCGCCGAGACACTTCTGTCAGTCCACGATTTCCATCACGAGTTCTTCGCTATTGGCCTTCAGTTCGGGCACGTACATGCCGTAGAGTTTGGCCGGGAGGGCGTGGAAGACGCCGGGGATTTCGGCCCGCAGGCGGTACCGGAGCAGATGGTCGCCCTGTTCGATGGAGTTCATAAAGAAGGTGACTTTTTCGTCGCGAAGCTCCATGTAAGTGTAGAACCCTTCCTGCCGCTTACCACCGCTTCGCAGGCGCAGTGGTTCACACCCGGCCGGTTTCATGTCCTCGAAACAGAGGTAAGTGTAGTTGTTGTCCGCGCTGACCTTCAATTCCACCTGAATTGTCTCACCGCTTTCGATCCGATCGCCATCCTCGAGGGGAATGCGCTTGTAGCGGAGCCGTTTTTCCATAATTTTTTGTCCTTCTGCTCCTTCCACCTCAACTTCATAGGGAATTTGCTGGAGTTGGAAGTAGCGGCGTTTTACTTTGAGGTGATGGCCGGCGGCCCCGATATGTTCTTCTTTGGTGAAATACCGCAGATAGCTGTTGTAGTAAAGGGCACCCGGTCCCTCTTTGGTAATTTTAAGGGTGTGCTTTCCGCCGCCGAGAGTTACGCCCTCAACCACCATTTTGTTGTCGTAGGTGAAGAAATTGTCTTTATTAATTTTCACCTTTTTCGTGACGGCGCCGTCATCGAGGTCCAGAGTGAGTGTGTAGTCGGGCTGTCCTTCGCCGCTGGCAACGACGAAATCGCTCATAGCAGCGACGCAGAGAGTTGTGTCGCGTGTCGATCGCCAGTAGTAGCCGTTGCGGCGGTTTTCGAGGAGCCATTTGACGAGTTTGGGTGCATCATCGCTCTTTGGTTGGAGACGGATGATGGCACGGAGGATCCAGGCATTGGTTTCGATATCGTTGTTCCACCAATACCACCAGCCACGGTCGGGCGTGCGGAACCAGACCATCTCAGTCTCTTTGTTTTCCTCCCTG
>JAGXLK010000588.1 GCA_018334735.1 Planctomycetota bacterium
GGAAGAGCCAGCTCCAAACGCATGATAACCTCCCATTACGCAGAGCCCTCCGCCATCGCCGACGAATTCTTGCAGGTATTCGAGCTGGGTTTCCGAAAATTCGCGGCGGGAAATGTCGCCCAGAATGATAACGTCAAACTTTTCATAGTCTTTCTTGTGGACGGGAAGCCCCATATTCAATTTTATGCCTGGATCGACTCCCTGGTGGAAGAAGCGGTCTTTTCGCAATTTAATGACGCTTGTGAACTCAACATTCGGGTCGCTTTCAAGAACGTGACGCAAAAATTTATATTCCTGTCGAACGGTTCCCTCTACCAGGAGCGTGGGGATTTTTGGGTCAATGATGCGGACCGTGAAAGTGCGTTTATTATTTTTCTCAATCGTTTCTCCCTCGAGCACAGGGAAGGAGAGTTCTAGTTCATAGAGGCCTGTTTTTTCTGGCGTATAGCTAATTTCCACTTCTCTCATGCCATCACTGGCCGGGAAAAGGATGTGTTTTGATGCCAGGTTTTCTCCTTTTTGTTTGAGCTCAAGCGGGAGCTTTCTTTCGGCCTCGGTAAAACGACCGAGTCCGTGATTGCTCACACGAATCTGTATTGTGGCTTTGTTATCCACGATAAATTCAAGGTCGCGCGGGACGCTGGCAATGCCAAGGTCGACGAATTCACCCTGTTCGACCATTTTCCCGCCGGCCAGGAGAGTGTAAACCGGAACGCCGAGAAAACGCGCAACATCCTGAGGGTCAGCCCCTTTAGTATTGATACCATCGCTCAATAAAATCAGTCCGCTGATCGCACTTTCCCCGATTCGACTAACTGTTTCTTTGATTGCTTCACCGATGGCCGTGGCTTTATGAGCCTCTTCGGATTCTGGGAGCCCACTTTTTTTGACGAATTGATCGGGGTTTTCAATTTCAGTGACGAAAGATCCGAAAGTGTATGTATGGACCTTTTGTTTTTCCTGAAGTTTCTCAAGTAACTTGTCTTCTCCCAGAGCATCCATAGCGGCTTTGAGACGTGTCTTGCCCTCGGCTGCGTCCTTGATGCCCATGCTCTCCGATATGTCGAGCAGGACAAGAGCTATGGTGTTTTCTTTTTCTGTCCGGCTGTAACGGATCACAGGTTTCAGCAGGAACAGCGCAATTACCAGAACAGCCAGTGATCGGAGCAGCACGAGAAGTTTGAAGACCCGGGGAGGAATACGTTCTTTTTTTCTTCGGTAGAATACGTAACAGAGCAGCCCTACAGCAAGAGCCCCCGCGAAGACGATGGTTGCGTTCCAGGTGCTCTGGAATGCCAGTTCCCAGTTCATCTTATCTCCATGCTCATTAGAGAGAAAAGGCAATCGTAGGGCCGCTAAGGTGCATCAAACAGTCTCTTCCGTTTCGGATGCGCCATGCTTTAAGACCACATTGCCGAGGTAACTTGTTGCCAGAGCCAGCAAGAGTGCGGCGAGCAGGAAGTAATCCCACAGCGGGAGTCCTTCCCTTGCACGTCGCACGATTTGGCCCAATTTTTCCGGATCTTCAACAATCGTAAAATCTTCAAGGTCAATTCGCTTTTGCACTTCAGATACAGGAATCCGGCTTAAGTTGCTTTCTTTAAGCGGCACATTGACAGCGAAAAGTTCCCGGCGAAGGCCTTTACCTACGGCGACTTCTGCTCGATAAATGCCCGGTCGGTTGGTCTGCTTAAAAATCGCACTGTGTCCTGCGCGGCCCAATTCGCTCTTGACCGTAATTGGTTCAGGCGTGCGCCCCTCGCGTTTTTGCTCTTCGGTGGGGGGTGGGTAGAAACTCACTTTTGTTGTTTCTTCTACCTCCGGTATCGGAAGCCGGTATGCCATCCCTACCGGTGTACTGCTTCGCTGAGAACTGGTACGGGCGAGATAATAGATAGTCTGGTGAAGCAAGGGCAAAAAGAAAGGTTTCAGCGGGATATTGCTCCAGCCCGGAGTACAGGAAATCGTGAACAAAATGACGGAGCCGGAACCAAATTTCTGTTCTACCATCAGGGGGCCGGCGTTCAAAGTGATGAGTTCTGTCCCGGTGGTGCCATGGTCAGGACTTTCCTGCAGGGCGAAGAAACGCTTAATCTGAGCCCGGTTCAGTTTAATATCGCGGATAATATCCCGAAGAATCGGATGGCGAGCATTCTGGTTCCAGACACTGAAGTAAGCATCTTCCCCTTTTGGCGTCCGCACCTGACCCAGATTGGCAGGCAGCAGTTCGAAACTGCGGGCAACGTCTTTTTTTTCTTTAACCTCTGGATTTTCCCCGCCTTTATGTGCAACGACCTCAACGGTTTCTTCGGCCGCTTTGCCGATAGCCATGTTGTAGGAAGCGGGATCAACATTATGGCCCAGGAAAATCAATAGGCCTCCACCGTTACGGACATAATTTGTGAGGCTTTGGGCCATCTGAGGGGTTATGGTGCTGACGTTTGCCAGAACGACAGTCGCGTAATTGCTGAGCCTTTCTGACTGGAGCTCCCGGTCCGTAATTACCCGTGGTTCAATTGGGGAGAGTGAAGCATTATTTTTGCTCATGCCCCCGAGAGCAAGATTCAGGTAGAAAGAACCATCCTGATGTGGAATTACGGAGGGATCGCCGTTGACTATAAGAACCGGCACTTTGTCGCTGACTTCAACCGTGAAGTAACGCCTGTTATCGCCCGGAAGATCGTCAGGGTCGAGTTCAACGAATCCGGTGTAGAATCCTTTGCGTTCGAAGGTATGTTCCATGGTGATATTTTTTGTCTGGCCTGCGTTTGTGCCGACCTCTGTTTCGTGTATTTTATCGCCATCGATATGCAATGATAAATCTTGAATAATACCCTGGCTCCCGGTATTTTTCACCGTTGTGAAGAGGTTAGAAACGCTGCCTTCAACATTCATTCTTGTCCCGAAATCAGCCCTCGTAACGGTCAGATTCGTTGTGACAACGGCACCGACGTCGACCAGAAAAAGCGGCATGTCTTTAAACTTCTTGTCATCCAAAACGCGCCTTGTCTGCTGGGTGATACCCTCATCCCAGGCGAGTTTTTGCATGTCTGTTACGATATAGATCTCTTTGCGTCGCGTCTCGCTTTCTTTGAGACCGTCGAGGGTTCGTTTCAGAGCGGAGCTCAGTGTAGCCTGTGCGTAGCCG
>JAGXLK010000589.1 GCA_018334735.1 Planctomycetota bacterium
TTCGAAGGGTCTCCGCTGCCCCTTCGTGCTCTCATACTGGTGCGGATTTCCATTTCCCCGAAGGCCCCCAAGGTGCATATACTCAGGCCTGCCCCTTTGCCATCGAAATGATATCGCCCCCCGATTCCTTCCCATTTGCCTTTTTGGGGTTTCCAGCCCGCGTTGTTGTGCGTGAAACTCTGTCTTAAACCTACCGAATAATTCGCGAGGTTTGCCGGCCGCGTATTCGGAGCCGGTTTCATCTCAACAAGCGAGGGCAATCTTTCTTCTTCAGGCTCGGGTTTGAGAGGCGATTTTTTGATTTCGGTTTCTTGCGCGACAAACTCAAGTTCACGCGCCGCCTGGAGTTCTATGTCGTCCCAGGAACTACGGCACGAATTCGCCCGCAAGCCAACGCCTCCGGTTTTGCACAAGGCATCCGGCAGTTTCCTAAATCGTCCGACTTCCTCACCGTCGACTTTTGCAATGGCATCCTTGTCAACGGCTTGGACCTGTATTTCCCCATCGAAAGGCATATTCGCGGGCAGAGGCAGTTTGGTCGGTGGGTTCTTTACGATAATTTGCCCCTTCATTATACCGACAAACTGTGCTTCATAAGCCTCATTCCTTTTGCGAACAACGACTCTGAGTTCAGAGTTCTTCCGTCGCCTCCCGGCCAGAGCCACGCTGGCATTCTCGCCCCGCGCTGCGTCAAGTCGGCACCAAACGCTAATATCACAATTTTTTTCATCGAAATACTTGTGCGTTGCGAGCGAGGGGCCTTCTCCGGTAATCGAACGCAACGTTCGTCGTCCAATTGATGAAACGATCCATGTGCCCTTCTGAAAATTCCAGTCCTCGGCTTTTCCAGAACCAAAATGATCGACAAAAAACCTCTGGTCCTTGGGTTTTGGGAATGGTTCATCGTCATCGTTATTTCGAGTTTCCTGCTTTCCGTCGCCGTTCTCCTCTCCCAGAACTACTCTACCCTTTGCTTGCGGCGGCGTCTCATTGGCAAAGCTTCCAGGCCCAGGACGACCATAGGTCATATAAACAGCGGCAGCGACCAGCAGTATAAACAGTGCTATTGCACCTGCTATAAACCACCGTGACGAATGCTGACTTTTTGAAACTCGAAGTCCCGCTTGTTTGGGTTCCGTATTCGATTCATCAAGCAATAAAGGTTTCGACTCACCTTCCGCATTCTGGCGGATAGCTTCGGCTTTGCTAAGAAGTTTCTCGCGATACGGCTCATCCTCACTGAACAGTTCAGCAGCTCGTTTCCATTTCCGGCGTGCCAATTCCGGTAATCCTTTTTTTTCGGCCTCCCGGGCCTCCTGAATGAATGTCTCAAGCTGAGGCCGTCGTTCACGCAGTTGAATCTCCCTGAATTTCGCTTCGAGAATAGGATCTTCAGGCATAGACTCACCAAGAGAACTCAGCGCAGATCGCGCCTTCTCATAATCCCCTTGCGCGAGCCAGCCATCGACCTCTTTCAACTCGTCGATAATTAATTGTCGCGTCTGACGAATGGCCTGTAACCTGTATCGCGCATCGCTGAGTCCCGGGCATGTTGCCCAATCAGATTTCACCTTATCAATAAGCGCTTCGGCTTTCTCGCATTCGTATTTCTCGAGTTGTTCGATAGCGTTTTGCACCCGGTGTTCACTTTTATCCATCACCTTGCGGATTTTGCAGATCAGTTCCTCAACGTTCTCGGCTTCCGCTCCCCCCCCGGGCATATTTTCAAGGGCCTCGACCGCCAGGCCAAGTTGTCCATTACGGGCCAGTTTTTTGCCTTTCTTAAGAGCTCGCTCACACTCTTCACGCTGTTGATCTTTATATTTCTGAATAAGATTCTCGGCCTGCTCGCGGGCATATGCGAACAAACTCCCCTTAATTTGTGTGACCGACTCAAGTTCTTCAACAGCCGCGAGATATTTACCAACGGCCGCCAGGCTACGCGCACGGTCAAACGCACGACTTATATCGGTGGCTAACTGGCTGCGCCGTTCGCGAAGATTCGTTCCGCAAACGCTACATTCAACCTGTTCAGGCGGATTTTCCGCACCGCATTCCGGGCACACATCGAGCAAAATGGAAAGATCGGCCCCGCAATTGAGACAAACATCTTCTTCCATCGGATTGGCGCTCCCACACCGCGGACACTTTTTGCGCACGAGCGTCAATTCGTTCCGGTAATCGTCAACAGCCGAAAGCAATTCATCTGCCGTCTGGAAGCGGTCAGCTCGATCTTTTTCAAGACACTTCATAACAATGCGATTTAACTGATCATCTATCCCGGGACGGTATTTCTCAACAGAATCCGGAGGGAGATCAAAGGGGAGGTGATCGGTCAGCAACCTGTAAATAACAGCCCCCAGCGAGAAGATATCGCTTCTTTCGTCCGTGTTAGCGATATCCTGCTGTTGTTCTGGAGGCATATAGCCCCGGGTTCCTATGACGCGTCCCTCGTCTTCTTCCGGTTCTCCTCCGGCAAGAATTCGAGCCAGACCAAAGTCGGCAATTTTCACGTTTTTTCGTTCGTCGAGCATTATATTGCCGAGTTTGATATCGCAGTGAATGATTCCTTTTGAATGAACGTACCGCAAGGCCCGAGCGGCCTGACGGAGGATCCGCAATACAAAGTCCACCGTGGCTTTGCCCTCCTCCACAACCCGTTTGAGCGTGGTTCCCTCAACATATTCCATGGCAAAAAAATACGTATCCCCTTCGTGCCCGCGATCAATAATACTGACAATGTTTGGATGATTCAGCGACGCCAGGGTTTCTGTCTCGCTGTCGAAAAAGCTCACAAATTCCCGGTTCGTTGCGTATTTTTTGGGAAGAACTTTGAGAGCAACCGGCCGATTCAACGATAGCTGCTTGGCACGGTAGACGACCCCCATGCCGCCCCCCCCAACTTTCTCCTCGATCTGAAAGCCCTGTACGACGTCTCCCACACCGATATTTTCGTAGTCCTCTTCCAAACTTTCCTGATCGTAATCAACGGGCTCTGTAGTGGATCGGCTCCGAGAACTCGAACTTTCTTCAAGGGTTACTCCGCAGTGCGGACACCGTCTATTTTCGATCCGCGCATCGTCCGGAATTGGCTTGCCGCACCGGGAGCAAATTTTAGCATTCATAGAATGTTTTACACC
>JAGXLK010000590.1 GCA_018334735.1 Planctomycetota bacterium
AAAACTGCTGGATACGATCGAAGATTCCTACCTGAACGGACATCCAGAACGCCGGCTGCCCAATGTCTTGAACATCAGCTTCGAGTTTGTGGAAGGCGAGTCGATGTTGTTGACCCTCGACAGCCAGGGTATCGCCGTCTCCACCGGTTCGGCGTGCACTTCCGGCTCGCTCGATCCCTCCCACGTGCTCACCGCTATGGGGCTCGATCCCGCTGTTGCGCACGGTAGCCTCCGGTTTTCCCTGGGCCGCGACAACACAGAAGAGGAGATCGACAGGGTCATCGAAGCTCTTCCGCGGATCGTTCAGAGATTGCGAGACATGTCGCCTCTGTACAAAAAATCCGACCAGGAGTAAGATCATGCAGGGAACGATCCAAAAACAGATACGAAAACTCCGGTCCGAGCGTGACGCCATCATTCTGGCTCACAACTACCAGCTGCCCGAGGTGCAGGACATCGCCGATTTCCGGGGAGATTCCCTCGGATTGAGCCGGGAAGCCGCCGAGACCGAAGCGGCTGTCATTGTCTTTTGCGGCGTGCGATTTATGGCCGAAACGGCCTCGATTCTCAGTCCGGATAAAACTGTTCTTGTCCCCGCGGAAAACGTCGGATGCCCGATGGTCGGGATGTGTCCCGTGGAGAAATTGCGTCAGATGAAACGTGAGAATCGCGATGCGGTTGTCGTTACATACGTCAACTCGAGTGCGGAGATGAAAGCGGAGAGCGATTACTGTTGCACCTCCGCCAATGCCGTCGATGTGGTCAACAGTATACCGCCCGGACGCCCCGTCATTTTCGTTCCCGATCAGCACCTGGGATCTTATGTCCAGGAGCAGACCGGCCGGGACTTGATCCTGCATCACGGCTACTGTCCAACGCACGCCCGAATTCTGGTTGAAGATATTGAGAGACGGCTCGCCGAACATCCGGACGCCGAAGTAATGGTGCACCCCGAGTGTCGCCCCGACGTGCGTGGGCGGGCCGATTATGTCGAATCGACCGGGGGGATGTGTCGACGTGCCCGGGAGAGTGACGCGGAAGAAATGATTGTTGGCACGGAAATCGGTCTTATCTACCGTCTGCGAGAGGAAAATCCGGAGAAGCGCTTTTACTCAGTCTCCGAGGCGGCTATATGCCCGAATATGAAACAGATAGACCTTCAGAAGATTCTCTGGTCGCTGGAAGAAATGCGCTACCAGGTCGAAGTACCCCAAAAGATCCGGCGTCAGGCCCGGGAAGCCGTTGACAGAATGGTTGAGGCCGTCCCGAGCTGACCGCGCGATCCGATGGTAAAACGGACGAGGCTGAAAGGAGAGAACAAGCCGTGACGAAACAGGAAAAAAGTGGAGGACCTGCCTGCGAGAGCAAGCTAAGGCACCTCCGACAAATTTTGCAGGAAATGGAGAGCGTCCTGATCGCTTTCTCCGGAGGCGTCGACAGCACTTTCCTGCTGAAAGTTGCCGCTGACATCGATGACGTTGATGTTCTGGCCGTTACGGCGACCTCGGCTCCTTACAGCGATGAGGAGTGCGAGCAGGCCTGCCGGCTGGCGGAGTCGATGGGGATCGAACATGTTATGATTGAGAGTTCGGAACTGGAGAACGAGGAATTTCGTCAAAATCCGCCGGAACGGTGCTATCACTGCAAAATGGAGCTGTTCGGCGAACTGCTCTCCATGGCCCGAGAACGGGGTATTCAATGGGTGGCCGATGCCAGCAATGTGGACGATCTTTCCGATCACAGACCCGGCCGACGCGCGGCCCGTGAACTCGGTGTGCGAAGCCCGCTTGAGGAAGCTGAAATCGAGAAAGATGAAATTCGAAAATTGTCAAAACGTATGGGATTGCCGACCTGGGATAAACCCTCAATGGCGTGCCTGGCATCACGATTTCCCTACGGAGAGGAAATTACAGAAGAAAAATTGCAGCGCGTCGAAAAGGCGGAAAAGGTCCTGCGAGAGAAGGGTTTTCAGCAGTGCAGGGTGCGCAGCCACGGAGATGTCGCCCGGATTGAGGTTGTTCCGGAAAAGGTGCCCGAACTGAGCGCTTCGCCGCTCAAAAATGAAATCGCACGGGAACTCAACAAGATCGGGTTCACCTACGTCACGGTGGATCTGGAAGGCTACCGCACGGGAAGTATGAACGAAGTGCTTGAAAATGAAGACGAAGGATCAGATTCCTGACGCTTGAGATTGTGGTTTTGCAGCACGGATTTGAATAACAGTACCAACAGGATGAAATTGCTGCGGGGCTTTTGAACGACTTTGCCTTGTGCGTTCGAACCCGGACAGACCTGTCATTGCGAGATTGCCGTGCGGTGCGCCGAAGCAATCTTGTCGTTATCACTATCGCCCAAAAACGATTGTTAGAAATCAGCAGGAGAAAAAAATGACATCCGAGTTCAGTTACACCGAAGAAGTGATGGAGCATTTCATGAACCCCAAAAACATCGGCCAGCTGGAAGACGCTGACGGGGTGGGTGAGGTCGGTAACCCCGTCTGCGGGGACGTCATGAAAATTTACATCAAGGTCGAAGACGAACACATCGTCGATGTCAGGTTCCAGACCTTTGGTTGTGCGGCCGCGATTGCCACCAGCAGCATTATGACCGAAATGGTGAAAGGGAAAACCATTGAAGAAGCTCTTACCGTCTCCAATGAGGCGGTTACGGAAGCCCTTGGCGGGCTGCCCGCGCAGAAAAAGCACTGCTCTGTGCTTGCTGAAGAAGCGCTGGAAGCCGCCGTCTTGAATTACCGCGGTGAAGATAAAGATACCTCCGAGTCAGGAGACGAGGCTGACGCCGACTCCCAGCATGATTGAAGAACGGTACAGAAAACAGGTTTTATTCGACCCGATTGGCCGTGAAGGACGACGGGGGATTTCCACCGCGTCCGCGGTTGTCGTCGGCTGCGGAGCGGTCGGTGGCACTGTTGCTGCGAGCCTGACCCGTGCCGGAATCGGGGAACTGAGAATTATTGACCGGGATTTTGTGCAGTGGCAGAATCTGCACCGTCAGCCCCTTTTCAATGAAGACCACGCTCAGAAACAGTTGCCAAAGGCCGTGGCCGCAGCAAAAACGCTCGGCTCCATTAACTCGGAGGTCAAACTGGACCCACGGGTCGAAGATCGCCGTTCGC
>JAGXLK010000591.1 GCA_018334735.1 Planctomycetota bacterium
ATCAGAAGGCGATGAGAATACGTCCGATTCTCCACAGGAGGAGAAAGGTCAGTTGAAATCTTAAGATCAGGATGTGGATGTTTTTCCCCGCTGTTCAACCATTGCTCCGAGGAGTCAATCACGAAATGAAAGAACCGAGCCCAGAGTCAGGCGGCAGAGGACCTTATGATTCTCAGCAATTGCGTTCCATTGCCATCAGACAGAAATTTCTTTTGGTTTGCGTCTTCCTCTATTTGGCCTGTGTTGCAGCTCGATTTTTTGTTCCGCCGCAGGTCAAACCATTGATTTTTTTCGCAGCTCTTCTGCCGATCGTAGGGGGCACGGTGGCTGTGTTTATGCTGGCGACAAAAACGTATGGCAGCGGGGTTGGAATTCTGCTTGGGATACTGGCACTGATCCCAATCCTTGGACTTTTTGTGCTTTTGGTCGTCAATGGGAAAGTAACGGCCGTTCTGAAACAAGCCGATGTATCCGTAGGTCTTTTCGGAGCGGACCTCTCCGACTTGTAGTTGTAGGCTTGTGGTATTCCGGGCCAGTATCAATAGGGTATCGGGGTTTGACGATAGGAGAGAGTTGATGAATACCAGTTGTGACAACAAAACCCCTCTCAGAACGGCTCAGGCGCGATTTTCGGGGGGTGTTTTCGGCTTTTAAGCTGTTTCCCGGCACCCGTTGCCGCCGGCAAATGATCTCCATCGAGGTGGCATCAAACGTTCATTCGCGTGTCATATTGTCCGTTCCACCGCAGGAATTCTTTAAAATCCGCCCCCCAGCCGGTAAAATGCCCCCATGATTTCTGCCACGAGACAGGCCGGGGTTGGAGAGGACATGGGCGCGGATGGATGCTATTGGGACCGAGATTCCTTGAAAGTTCTGTTCATAGCTGTCAAGCGCGGGAGGATTTTGAATGACTATACACGTTCTCAGTTAAATTACTGCCTTTAGAAAGAAGCAGAAAACCTGGGATAAAGAGTGGAGGTAGACATCTGTGAGAAAGAAATTCTTGTTAATGTTGGTAATCGCAATGTTAGCGTTCGCACCGTTATTTGGTTTAAGCGGCGCCAGGGAAATCAAAAAAGAAGAACTCACCTATAGACCATTCAAGAAGGCGATATACGCGTATTTCAAAACCAGTTTGAGCAAAAAAGAAGCAAAAAGATTGGACCCGAATGGGGCTGTGTATTTTGACAAAAGGCCCAAAGTGATGATCCTCAATTATGCTGGGGTCAATTCGGATATTCAAGCCTTTTGTCTGGAGCAGAAGGAGATCTCTCGTTATTCTAACAGCAAGGACGGGGACATACAGTCTACAGGGACTTTGGGCTATTTCAGTAAACTCGGAGGGGCGCAATTCTTCGGGGTGCGGCAGCCTGAGTCGGAGACGAGCGTCGGTATATTCGCGGAAAAGAGCATGTTCCATTTTCCGTTGTTTCCCCGTCAAAGCCGCCAGTTAGCTACCGGGGATTCCTGGGAAATGAAGATCGTACCAGTTTATGCAGTTCTCAAGCCGCCGTATGGGATTGGTATTGCAAAGCCGAGTCAAACAGTCGAACAAGAACTCGTCAGCAGGGAGGATATTTTAGGGCACGAATGCGTGAAGGTCCGTTATTCGTATAGAGATACCTACAAAAATCCTGAGGGGGGAGGGTACGGATATGACGTTTCGGGTGTGAGCTTCTTTTCTTTAACTGCAGGCCTGATAGTGAAACAGCTGGAGAGTGTTAGAGTAATTGTTAGACCGCAGGAGAAAAAGAAGTTTATCGAACAGGAGGGGCGGATTGAAAAAAAAATATTGTTGATTCACCATGTGCCGTTCACAGCCAAAGAGCGGAACTCTGTGAAACTTTCGGATCCTGATTACTCTGTTGACCTTCTTAAGAAAAACTTCCGTAGGCAACCACCAGAAATTCTCAAAGCGATCGAAAAACTCGAGGCCAAAGCGGACGACACTGAAGTTCAGAAATGAAAGTACCCCTGTGCAACATAGGGCTCGGACGGACAGGCTTGGGGTCGAAACGGCGAAAACAGTCGGATCATAACAAACAGTGTCTGGCCAGCCAGTTGTGACAAATAGAACCCGTCCCCATACCCCTTACATCCCTTTTTCGGGGGGCGTTTTCGGCCTGTAACCAATTCCCCACCACTCGTTGCCGCCGGAAAATCATCTTCGCCGCCCTGGCATCAAACGTTCATTCGCGTGTCATATTGTCCGTTCCACCGCAGTAATTCTTTAAAATCCGCCCCCCAGCCGATAAAATGCGCGTATGATTTCTGCCACGAGACAGGGCGGGGTTGGAGAGGATAGTGGGCGCGGATGCTGTTCGGACTGACAGGACCTCCACACACGGCAGTTGCGGAACCTGCGGGTCGAGTCCGGATGCCGACTACCAGCGGAGAGAGCGGAACCGGCTGGAGTCTGCCACCGATCCCGAAGGCGGGACCACGCACCGGAGCTACAACGGTTTCGGGGAGATAACCTCCACCGAAGATCCCCGCGGGAACCTCACCCGCTACCGCTACGATAAGGCGGGCCGGCGGGTGGAGATCACCGATCCGGAAGGCAGTGTCACGAAGATCCGCTACGACGATGCCAACTACCTGACGATCCGCACCGACCCCGAGGGCAATACCACCGCGATAAAACGCGACGTCCTCGGGAGAACCGCCTGGGAGGCCGACGAGGCCGGCAGCAAAACCCGCTACGGCTACGACGAGATGGATAACCTGATCGCCGTGAGGGACCGGGAGGGCAATATCACCCGCTACGAGTACGATGCGCTGGGCCGCAGGAAGGCCGTGGTGGACGGGATCGGGGCGCGCACCGAATACACCTACAATCCCACCGGCCAGACCACGAAGGTCCTCGATGCGCGCGGCAACAGGACCCTCTATGAGTATGATGCGCTCGACAGACTGGTATTGACCCGTTATGCGGACGGGGGCGAGGTGCGCACCGGATACGATGCGGCGGGCAACCCCGTGGAGGTGACCGATCAGAACGGCACCACGATTGTCAACACCTACGACGAGCTGAACCGGCTGGTGCGAAGGGATATCCAGCGCGCGGCGGGCGTGGCGGGCACGACCCTTGAGCTGTATCGCTACGACGCGCTGGGCCGTTTGAGGGCGGATTTT
>JAGXLK010000592.1 GCA_018334735.1 Planctomycetota bacterium
GCAAACGTACAGCCTGGAGGCAAATCAACTGCAGAAGGTACCGAACCCGGGATAACCGATAAATCTTCCCCCCGTCCCATGCTCGAAGGAATCGACTCCAGAAGTTTCCGAGTGTATGGATGGAGCGGATGCGCAAAAAGTTCATCGCAGGAAGCGCTTTCCACAATTCTCCCCGTGTACATCACACCCACGCGGTCCGCCACCTGTTTGACCACCCCCAGGTCGTGCGTAATGAGAAGCACCGCTGTGTTAAGTTCCTCCCGAAGGTTATCAATAAGTGAGAGAACCTGAGCCTGGATCGTTACATCAAGGGCGGTGGTCGGCTCGTCGGCAATCAACACGTCCGGATGGCACACCGCCGCCATGGCAATCATCACGCGCTGTTTCATACCACCTGATAATTGATGAGGGTATTCGCTGAGACGTTTTTCGGGATCCGGAATGCCGACAAGTTCCAGCATTCGCACACTCTCCGAGCGTATTTCGTCTCGACTCATATCCCTGTGGACTCTAAAGACCTCTTCCAGCTGATTCCCGATGGTGTAGACCGGATTCAGACTGCTCTGCGGCTCCTGAAAAATCATAGAGATTCGGTTCCCACGAATCTCGCGTTTTCGTGGTTCCGGTAGTTCAAGGATATCGGCACCCTCAAAAAGTACTTTCCCGGTCTCCACCGAACCCGAAGGCTTCTGGAGGATCTGCATAATAGATTGGGCGGTCACGGATTTTCCGCATCCGGATTCACCAACAATCGCAAACGTTTCACCCCGCCGGAGCTGGAAATCAACACCGTTCACCGCTCGCGCCGTCCCGTCGGGTGTGCTGAAACGGGTATACAGATTGCTTACTTCCAGCAACACTTCATTTTGATCTGCTTCAGGCATTTGTTCCCGTTCTCAGTTTTGGATCAAGGGCATCCCGCACAGCGTCACCAAACACGTTAATCGAAAGCACAAGGAAAAACATCATGATGAATGCACCCAGCACCGGCCACCAGATGACAGGATCGCGGCTCAACTGTTCGCGCGCCCCGTCCACCACACGACCCCAGCTGTGGATGGTCTTGGGAACTCCGATCTTAATGTAGGCCAGGATAGCCTCCACCATGACAAGCCCGCTGAATCGGAGAATGGAACTGATCAAAACCACGTGAATGACGTTGGGGATGATATGTTTGACGATAATGGTCGCGTGGCTTGCCCCGAGGGAACGAGCGGCCTGTACATAATCGAGTTCGCGGATTTTAATTGTTTCTCCTCGTAACAAGCGGCAGAGACCCGACCACCCGGCGAGACCCAGAATCGCACAGAGGAAAAGCACAACTTTGTCTTCCTGCAGATAGATCGTTGCCGCATCGGCCGTGCCGGTTTTCACCTTTGCCCGCACAATGATCATCATCGCACTGATAAGCAGGATCCCGGGAATGCTTCCCAATGTGATGTAGATGAATTGAATTACATCGTCGACGAAACCTCCGAAATAGCCAGCCGTAACGCCGAAAACAATGGCGAACGGGATCACAATCAAGGTCGTTGCCAAACCGACAATGAGCGCAGTTCGGATACCTTTTACCAATTTGTAAAATACATCTCCGCCGGCTTTGCCGGTTCCCCAGAAATGCCCACCGGGAATTTTGAGGTTTCCCCGATGCCAGTTCCCCGTCTTTTCGTCCTGAATCATGTCGAACGTTTTCGAGGCAAAAGGAGCGGAATAAGACTTCTCAAAACTGATATCAATTTGGCCTTTTTCCTCGCGAATTCCCGGGTAAAACTCGACCATAAAGGCGTCGAGGACCGACCACATTTCGCCATAGCTAATTTCGCCTTTCTGGTCCTTTTGCACGGCACCGTTTTCGGTTCGAAGAGCTTTTTTAAAATGAAGCGAGTCGAGGAATGCCACACACCCGTAGAGTACGATCACCAATGTACAAAGCAGGGCCCACTTGTTCTTCAACACCCGCCCCGCTGCTTCGCGATAATCTTCCCTCCTCCGGCCCCACAGAAACAGCACCAGGAGCAGTGCAAGAAAGACGAAAACAAATATGTCGCTGTACAGAAGGACGGGTTTCATCTACTCCAGCCTTACGCGGGGATCAACAAGTGTGTAACTGATATCAGTTAGTATTAAGCCAACGATATACAGAAAAGAACCGAGGTAAACCATCGATCCAACAATCCGGAAATCCTGGGCTTGAATTCCTTCAAGTGTGAACCTTCCCAGGCCGGGAATGGCAAAAAACGATTCCAGAATCAGACTCCCCATGAAAAGCATGGGAATCACAAGTACAACGTTTGTCAGAATAGGTATCATCGCATTTTTCAGCACGTGTTTGAATAGAACCACAAACTGGGTCATGCCTTTGGCACGAGCGGTACGTACGTACTCTTTGTTTGTTTCCTCAAGAAATATCGTTCGATAAAATCTCACACCCCGGCCGATCCCGATGAAAACCGACACCGCAATCGGCAAAAGCACGAATCGCCAGGCCGAAAGACCCGGCAGAAATCCCGAAACAGGAAAAACTTTCAACCAGACGCCGAAGACAAGCTGAACGCTGAAATAGTAGAACAGCGACAATACCGACATTATGATGATACAGACAATCGCCATCATGCGGTCTACGTACGTCCCACGACAATATGCGACAATCATTGCAATGAAAATGTTGAGCCCCAGCCCGAGAACAAAGGCGGGCACGGTTATCATCAAAGACGGCCCCATCCTTGTCACAACTTCCCGGCTGATGTCGTGATCGCCGCGGTCAGATTTTCCGAATTGAAACCAGAACAAACGGACTGATTTTTTGAAAAAAACTGTATTCGAAAAGATCTCCATCCCCCGGGCCTGCCGTGCATCAATGGTCCTTCGTAGCTCTTCGAACTGTTCGCTCTCCCCGGAGTCTTTCGGCACAGAAACCGGGGCTACCACCGGCAGGTTAAGGGGATCCGGAATAGTCGCATCGCCCCGTAACAGGCAAATAAAAGGAACACCTTTTTCAAGCACAGAACGAAAAATTCTGGCTTCGTCGTCCTGCATATCGGCCCAGTCTACCATCACAACGTCGTTGCCCCCCATGTTTTTCTTAATACTGGAAACTCTTTTCCGGAATGTTTCCAGATATTGTTCTTCTCCC
>JAGXLK010000593.1 GCA_018334735.1 Planctomycetota bacterium
ATATAAACTTCCCCCCTTCTCCATTCACTTCAGGCCTTCCAGCAAGGTGCATACAGGGGATGGACCCGTTTCCATGAACGCCGCACGGGGGCTTCCCTACCTGTGCCACCCACGCCGTTCCGTCATAGGATCGGAGCAAACCGCATGTGTTTTCAGCCCCCACCTTCGCCGCCGACCAGACCATCGGCGGGCCGTTCTTTTGAACCGGCATATTCTTTATCAGCGCCGGAGAACCGTCGATTACAACCGCTTGTGTCATTCGTTCCTGGCTGCTGAAGAAAGGGCTGATCGTCTTGAAGCAAATACTGTCGAGGTGAACTTTCTCGCCTGACAGATTTTCTGTTTCAAAACGATAGTAAACAGTGTTGTCTTCGACCCACGCTTCGAAAGCAATATTGCTCATTCCTTTTCGCCTATTGTAGGCCACATGCCGCCCGTCACAACTGATTTCCCAGTCAATAAAAGCATCAGGATTTTCAGGCCAGCTGTTCGCACCGGGGAAAGGACCCCAGTCGACCTCAGGGACATCGAATAGCCACACACTTTCCGGAAACCACGGAACTTCGATTCTTACGGTCGTTGTTTCAGTTGGTGTCAGGCGGATCGGCTCGCGCCCGTAGAGTCCCGGACGTATCCGGACGGTTGCTGGAAAACCGGCTTCCGGCGGGTCGTAATCCAGCTGGGGAATTAGGTCCGGCGGCGGGTTATCCGAAGCGCAGCGAAATCCAGTGACGTAATTCCGCATTCGCGGGTGCCAGCCGAGTCTGCCCGTCACCATGTGAGTATATGGCTGGGTATGCAATAGTGAGGAACCCGTGAGCGTATAGGTGTCGTCAGAAACCGTACGGGCGTATTCACAAACTAACCCGGCCATATCCATCGCTCCGACTGGGCTGGCGGCCGCGCGCCGTGATCCAACCGGAAAAGCCGCGGAAAACGGCAGATTCCCTTCGCTGAGATAATGGGCCTTACGGTCAAATTCATTGCCCCAGGGGTAAAGCCGGCCGTCGGTCCCTCTGGCGGCTTTTTCCCATTCAACTTCGGTGAGCAACCGTTTCCCGGCCCATTCTGCGTAAGCTTCCGCATCGGTAGAGTTAACGCCGATCATCGGCAGCATGGCCGTCGGGGGATCGTTCGGAGGCCAGGATTCGGTCAACTCGCGCCAGCCAACAACCCATCCGTTCCGGATAATCTCGTAACCTGTCTCGATCATGAACTGCCAGAACTGCCCCCGGGTGACCGGATATTTGTCAACCCAGAACAGATTTGTCCGGCGCGTTTCCGCATTGCTATGAAATTTAAGTTGATCTGGATGAACCCCGGCACTTTCTGCCGCTCGTTGTTTATCGGAAGTGGTCATTCCATATTGAAATTCGCCGGCCGGGACTTTCACCATCGCACGGTCCAATTGAGCCGGCTGATAACCGTACGGAAAATTTGTTTTGCGCATGTTTTTCCTGTCTATATATTCCAAAACGTGCGTTGACTATAGCTGGCCAAAAGCCCATACCATAGCGCAGAGATCAGACTCTATCAAGGAATAGAGCCGATCGATTTCGTGGACGAGAATCTTTATCTTGCAAACGTTTACAGCAACGGTTAATCTTCCTTTTCACTCTGACTCAATCTGGAGGGAGCAAGAATGGAACATGTGAGACTCGGCGATTCCCAACTGGAAGTGACGCGGCTTTGCCTGGGAACATGGAATATGTCCGGAGGCGAGGGATGGGGACCGGAAGATGACCAGAACAGCATTCGCATTATCCGTGAGATCCTCGATAGAGGCTGCAATTTTATTGACAGCGCTCATGGATATGGGAAAGGCCACAGCGAACAAGTCCTGGGGAAAGCACTCGACGGTCGTCGCGATGATGCAATCGTTTCAACCAAAATTGTGCAATGTGATCCCTCGGACGTGGAAGCTCAGCTTGATGCGGCTCTTAAACGTTTGAGAAGCGACTATGTGGACATCTATATCGTCCACTGGCCGCGACCGAGTGTGTCGCTGGAAGATTTTATGGGCGAAATGATGAAAATGAAGGAGAAGGGCAAAGCCCGAGAGATCGGGACCAGCAATTTCAATCTTGAGCAGATGAAAATCGCGGTAGAGTTTGGGGCCATCAGTTTGCAACCCCCCTTCAATGCTCTCTGGCGTATAATCGATGAAGATGTCCTGCCATTTTGCCGCAAAAATCAGATTGGTGTAACCCCATATAGCCCGCTCGCACAGGGGTTATTGACCGGTCGGTATACGCGCGGGGAAGAAAAGACAAAAGGCGGACCGAGAGATTCCAACCTTCTTTTCAAAGAACCAAATTTCTCTCGGGCAAAAGAAGGTGCATCTGTTGTGGACGATGTGGCCGACGAAATCGGTGCAACCAGCGCGCAGACCGCTCTGGCCTGGGTGCTCCAGACCGATGGTATAACAGCTCCGATCGTGGGCGTCAGCCGGATGGGACAATGGGAAGATAATGTGCAGGCGCTTGATATCGAGCTGACCGACGAACAATACGATCGAATCTCCCGGGCGGGCCTGGAGGTCTGGAATGAATGTTTCACCGATGATGATACGATGTGGGGTTGGAAACCAAAGTGAATCAGCCTCTGGCTGAGAATGGGCGCGTCGGACCGAGGGCGAGCGTATTTCTGGCTGGCGCGGACGCCGAAGCAGGCCTATCCAGTGGAGATAAGCCGATACAGGCGGACAAAACCGACCCCGAATGCAGCCGCTCGAATCCAGATCCGCACTTTCAGACAGAGCCTGTTGGTCCATGACACTTGATTTTTGGCTGAGAAGGGTTGTGAACGGTGTTCAATAAAGATTCTACCCTGATTGGGCAACAATAGCTCCCAATTATCCGTAAAATCCGGGCTCCAGTGGTCCGCGGAACGGACCACTAGTCCCGCACTTCGAAATTAGCGGGGCGATGTGGAAGTTCTACTGCGAGGTGGCGGGATGTTTCACCGTGCGCGGCGGCCGGGCCGATCTCCAGAGGGTGATCGGCATCACCAAAATTTACATCTTCCGACGAACCCACCACGTCCGGTTCTCTGATAGGCTGACCATCCACTTTATTGCTGGCAGCAACGTAGATATCTTGCGTCTCCTCGTTAACGCGTATTGCGCTGCC
>JAGXLK010000594.1 GCA_018334735.1 Planctomycetota bacterium
AGGGAGATCCATATAGGGAGAAACCAGATCTTCGTTGTACTCGTTTACCGCAACGCCGACTCCGTCGTCGTCAAGACCATAGGTGGTATAACCACCGTCGACCTCACCGTCGTTTTCGATATATTCCTGAGAGAGCAGGAATACTGAGTTATCGACACGCTTCAGCATGGACGTAAGGATATGCTCCGCCATTGCTTGCTCTTCCGCGGAATCGGAGGCTGCGAGAACTTGTCCCTGATCCGCATCTACACCGATTGCCCACTTGCCTTGATCTTGGGCCGCGTTGAAAAGTCCGCTTCCGGAAGCACCGGCTGCATGATAGACGATCTCAGCGCCGTTTCCGTACATGTTCTCTGCAATATCGTTGGCTGTTTGAGGATCGCTAAACGCCGTGGGATCTTGGCCGATGTATTGGTTCAAGATCATGTCTTCGTCGCGGAGGTTCTCGTTGGCATACACCGCGCCTGCTGTGAAGCCGCCACCAAAACGATGGATGAGCGGGCTATCCATACCGCCGATGAACCCGACCTTCGGGTTTTCGACGTCCAGGTCCTCGGCGAACATGCCGGCCAAAGCGCCGACGAGGAAAGAGCCTTCATGTTCCGCGAACGTGATGGAGGTGATGTTGGACTCCTCATCGAGCTCTGGAACGAAACCGTCGATGAGCCCAAAGTGCGTGTCCGGGAAGTCGCTTGCAACCTTTTCGATAACATCGGTGAAGGCAAAACCAACTCCGAATATCAAACCGTAGCCGTCCTCAGCCATGACACGCATGAGCTGCTCGCGGTCTTGGCCACCTTCTCGCGGCTCGAGATACTTCAACTCAATCCGATTACCGAAGTCCACGTCGTCCGGGTCGTCGGCAATGTAGCCGTTGTATTCCTCGGCCAGCTGCCTGAGCCCATTGTATGCGGAGTCGTTAAACGATCGGTCGCCACGACCACCAACATCGAACACGATACCGATGCGATACTCGGTCTCTTCGCCTTCAGCAGCTTCTTCGCCCTGTCCTCCGGCAACAGCAAACTGTGCCACGAACAGAGCCAGCACTGCAATCAAGACAGTCACTCTTTTCATTCTTACCCCCTTAGTGATTCGTTAACGTTAGTTTGAAACGTCACATTCACGGTACCCGCCGCTTTTCCAGTTGTCAAGCAATCTCCAAGGCAGGGGCGCACGACAATTTTGTGGGCGAATTACGAAAGTGATGGCGGGAAAGAAATTATTGTGGTATTCTGACAGTAGTTTTAACTGTCAGTTATAGGAGGGCCCTATGAATCCCACCCTGCAGACACTGCACGAGCACAAAGACGCATTACTTCAACAACTCGCAGCGATCTCTGAGTTCCGTCCCGGTTCTCTGGTCGCCCGATATCGGAAGTGCGGCAGACCGACCTGCCACTGTGCACAGGAAGGTGATCCCGGCCACGGTCCCAGCTGGTCGCTGACCCGGTACTCCGAAGGGAAAACCGTCACCAAGATCATTGCCCCCGAGCACATCGATGAGGCCAAGGAACAGATCGAGCGCTACCATCAGTTTCAGCAGGTCATGCACGATTATGTGGAGACCAATGTGAAACTATGCGACGCCCTGCTCGAGGATGAGAACTCCGGCCGAGAGGCTGAAAAAGGGGGCTCTCCACAGATTTAGCGCAGGAGTTATCAACAGAGATTACGCGGCTGGTACACGCGGCCACCCACGGAAACGGGGATATCTCCTTTGCTGCGATTGAACAGGCGGCCCGCCGGGGAGCGCTGCAATTGGCGTGTGAGATTGTGCAGACCGCGCTGAACACCGATCACTGCGACTCCAGTAGTTCTCCGTGTGCGTGTCCTCACTGTGGGAGTGCTGCACGGTACCATGGACGACGTCCCAAGACCCAGGTGACCGCGCTTGGTGAGATGACGATCACTCGCGCCTACTATCTATGCTGGCGGTGTCATGCCGGCTTCTGCCCTCGCGATAGTGCGCTTGGCATGACCGGCGGCTCATTGTCTCCGGGGGTGACGAGGATGGTCGGAATGACCGCGGCGATGGTGAGCTTTTCTGAGTCGGATGAGCTCTTGCGCGAGTTGGCAGGGATCTCCGTGGGAGCGAAGATGGTTGAACGAGCGGCGGAGGCGCTGGGAGGGGACATCAGTATCGACGAACAGGAGGTCATCACTGCCGCTGATCCGGACAGCAAGCGAATATACGTCGGCATGGATGGCACCGGTACTCCGATGCGCGCTGAGGCAGTACAGGGACGGGCGGGAAAACAGCCCGACGGTACGGCGAAGACCCGAGAGGCGAAGCTCATCACGATGTGGACAGCCGACGGCACAGACCATGACGGAACCCCACTCCGTGATCCCGGATCGGTCAGCTATAACGCGGCGATAGAAACTGCGACCATGAGCGATACCGACGCCGATGTTTCTCCCTTTGCCGCGCGTGTACGTCGAGAGGCGACCCGTCGTGGAGTTGAGAAAGCGAGGGAGGTCGTCGCAATCGGGGATGGAGCGCGATGGATCTGGAATCTGGTGGAAGAAGAGTTTCCCGGTGCGACACAGATTATCGATTTGTTTCACGCTAAGGGAACGCTCACCGAGGCAGCAAAGGCAATTTTCGGAGCTGATAGTCCGTTTGGCTCAGAATGGGCAAAACACCGCAGAGATGAACTGGAAGCCGGAGACCTCGAGGCTTTGCTCGCTGCGCTTGAGCCGCACCTGAAGACACACAACGAAGCGCGCACATGCGCCGAGTACATCCGTACCAATTGGCACCGCATGCAATATCCGCACTTCCGCCGTCGTGGTTTATGTACCTCAACCGGCGTGGTAGAGGCCGGGTGCAAACTCGTGGTTGGCACTCGTTTGAAACGAGCCGGTATGCACTGGACCCTCGATGGCGCGAACGAGATCATCGCCCTCCGCAGCTGTAAACTCAGTGGCCGCTACGATGATTACTGCAGCCGCCATGCCTTATCGGCATGATTCGTTTCACAAAATTGTCGTGCGCCCGCTAAGCACCACGATCCAGTCGCTTTTCACCTCCTCCAGACGATCCCCGGCGTTGGTCCAATTCTCTCCCTGGTAATTCTATATGAGATCCATGACATCAATCGCTTCCCGAAGGTCGGGAACTTCA
>JAGXLK010000595.1 GCA_018334735.1 Planctomycetota bacterium
ACCATCTTGTGGCGCGGGTCAAAAAGAAATTTTTGGGGCAGTAACCCGTGTTCGTTAAGGTTCTTTTTCGGCTCGTATTTTTTTAACATCTTCTTCGCTCAATGCGCGGACGTCCGAACTGCCTGTTTTGGGGTTGACATGCGGAATGTAGGGATTTTTTACGGTAAAAACGTGACCGTCATCGCCGATCATGGCATAGAAGGCCCGTTTGTTACCACAATTTGGACATCGAACGGGTAATTCTTTGGCCCATTTGACTTTGTTAATCTTTCCGCAATGTTTGCACTTTACGTACATCTTCGGCACGTTCTCGGCCGTTTGCCAGCGCCAGATGCCCATCGCAGCGAGGAAGAGAACGGCGACAATATAAATGTTCCGGGCTCGTGGATTGCGGTAGGAAAGAGATTTCAGCAACTTTTCGCCACGCGTTTTTGTTGTTGGTTTAATAACCAGTTCTTCGACGATTTTGAGCGCGCCGCGGCCCCGTTGTTTGATCTGATTGAGAATGCGTAGCATTTCGCTTTCACCGAGAACGCGTTTTTCAACCAGCAGCTGGCAGAGCGGCGGTACTTCGTGGTACTTCATTGCGGCTTTACTTTGCGCTTTGTGAATTTTTTCGACTCGTTCCTGATCGACCTCGGCCGTTTCCCTCAGGATTTGGATGAACCTTCCGTCTTCTTCGTTCGGCCGGGGAATGCACATAAACTCCAGCAGACGGATGGCTTGTTCTTTCGTTATCCACCCTTCATTAATAAAAATTTCATGGATTGGTGTGGGGTCTTCGCCGTGCTGAATCATACGATTTTGTTTAATAAAGCCAATTTCGTACTGGTGCGGCGTGATAAGCCCACTCCATTTAGCCCACTGCGAATAACGAATGTCGGCTGGAGCATATCCTTCGCTCCGATCAGCAACGTAATAATCAACTGCACCTCCCGGTGCCACCTCGGGTTTTACGTGCCCGCTACTGCATTTCGGGCACTCGAGTCCTTCCCGCCATTTTGTGGCGCGGAAAAGACTGCCACACTCTTCGCATCGAACAGCCACTGCGTCTTGAATACCTATCTTTTGTGATTCGTCAGGCATCTTATTCTCGCAAAATGCGCTTATTCGACTTCTTCCGATCCCCACTCTCCCGAATTTTGATTCCACACCAAATCGGCATAGGCATGAACATCTTTTACGGTAGTGGAGGTCACTTTTAGATTGGCTTTCTCTGCAATTTTGTTTAATAGCCGAACCAGATTCTGAAGCCGTTCCAGATGTGGATCTTCTTTCGAACCCCAGCCTATCGCATTGTGGGTTGTGAAAACAAGAGTTCGAGTATCAATATTTTCTTGTTCCATATGATCCAGATAAGACCGAATTAATTCCTCAGCGTGATCATTGATATAAGGCTGTTCTATACGGAGATGGGGCGGTGTATACATCTCGGCACTGGGGTCTCCGCGCGCTTCGAAATCGCTGCTCACGGGAACTTCAAAGAATTCCATGGTCCCGGCCAATTTGCGGTCGAGGGGATCAGTGTGGTGAGCAAAAGGAAAAGCTTTTTGCCACAGGGAACATTGTTCCGGATCGACGCGACCTGGCAGGGAACAGCTCCCCTGGCTAAAACCTTCGAGACACAGAACCTGGTAGGTATAATCGTTAACGCTGAAAAATCCCGGGCGAAAAGTTTGAGGACTTTCATCCAATTCCTGGCTCCATTGCTCAGCGCCAACCTGGATGATTTCCCGTTGTCGATCGAAACTATAGGATCCCAGATAACTCTGATATCCACAGAGCTGGGGATGGCATAACATCCCGATTTCCGCCGTTTCGGGATCGAAATCCTCAATAATGTGTCGCAATCGGTTCAGGGCCCCGGGAGCAACAAAAAAGGTTCCATGAAGATCGCAATCTATGAGGCCTTCGTGGAAACGGCGTATTGACTCCTCCGCATCTTCCCAGCTGTCCGGGCCTGGAATAGCCTCCGGACCGTGGGGGGGGACACAGTCCATTGTGAAAACCACATGCAGTATTTGATTGTCTTGTGACATTTTGAATGAGCCCTGCGTAAGACCGCGCAAGTAATATCTTTGCAGATAATCCTCTCTTATTTCAGTCTACGAAAGGCAGCCCCATAACGCAAACACTGAATGAGAACGCAACCGCCGGTGGATTATTGCGCGTACATTTTTAAGAAGCCCGAGTACTAATACATTTCGAGGATGGCTTGTCTGACTTTTCCGAAATCTCGGACTTCATTCTCGGAAAGGCTCGCCAGAAACTGCGTTCTATCCTCCCATTTATCGTGAAAATCCCCGCCGCTGACCCCGAGCTGTTGTGCAATGCGTTCGGACAGTTCGTTGGTCTCCATATGTTGTTCAAAATGGTCGTCCCCTTTTTGCCACTCGTAAATTTGCTCCATTGTGTCCCCAAACCGATAAAAAATGCTGGTCACGCGATGCATGCGCCTTGTGCCGCCAAATATGCGAATGAACAATTCCATTTCTATGCCCGAAATGTCTTCTTGGGCTACGCCGCAATCCCGGAGGATGGATTCTGTTTGCCGGGGATCGTCTGCGTGCAGACACGTTACCCGCCGACATCCTTCGCCGCGAGCGGCGAAAAAACGACGTGCCGTTTCTCCCCAGATATAAGCAAACCAGGGTCCCTGGCCTATCTCGTGTGCCAGAAGACAATACGGGTTTTCGAGTTTTCCGTTGACGGCACGCCGAACCACTTCTGGCTCGCTTGCAGTTACGATCCGTTCGCCGGGCGGGAGAAAAGCCAGTAAACCGGCGAGGAGAGTTGTCTTACCAGCGCCCCCGGGCACAGCTCCCGTTAGATAACTCGTTCCCCCTTCAATTAAATTCCAACTGAGTGCTGCCATGGAAGCGGTAAGTGTATTGTCCTGTATCAGGTCGATTACGCTGAGACAATGTCCTCCTCGTTGATTTGTGCGCTGTATTTCCGAGAGATTGTGTTCTTCAATATCCATTCTTTGTCCTGTATATTATTCTTGTAAATGTGAACGGGCCTGGCGACGAGTGCGTGCGGATATTCTTTAAACTTCCCGGTATGCCGAGCAAGATAGAATACTCTAACACGGGAAAGCACTGTGTGAAAACGAAAGCTTTT
>JAGXLK010000596.1 GCA_018334735.1 Planctomycetota bacterium
GAGGAACGCACACGCGCCATTATGCCTGTCCACCTCTTCGGTCAGACGTCGTCCATGGACGATATTCTGGAAATCGCGGACGACCACGACCTGGCGGTGATTGAAGATGCGGCCCAGGCAATCGGAGCTACTTACAAAGGACGCAGAGCCGGGTCGATGGGAACGATCGGCTGTTTCAGTTTTTTCCCTTCGAAAAATCTCGGAGGAATAGGCGACGGTGGGATGACGGTGACACAGGATGTGGATCTTGCGGAGCGTATGCGGGCGCTCCGGCAACATGGCGCAAAGCAACGATACTACCATCAATGGGTTGGGGGCAATTTCAGACTGGACGCGATACAAGCCGCGGCGCTCGACGCCAAGTTGCCGCATCTTGACGGATGGTCGGCGGGCCGGAGGGAGAACGCGGCGCGTTACAATGAATTGTTTGAACAGGTCGACGAGGTGACAACGCCCACAATCCGTGAAGAAAATAAAACGGTCTTCAACCAATACGTCATCCGTGTGACAAGGCGCAACGAACTTCAAGAATTTCTTTCCGAACGCGATATCGGCACGTCAATCTATTATCCCCGCAGCTTGCATCGGCAGGAATGTTTTGAGCCGCTGGGGTATAAAGCGGGTGATTTCCCGGAATCCGAACGCGCTGCCGTCGAAACGCTTGCCTTGCCCATCTTTACCGAGCTGACCGACGAACAAATCCAGTGGGTGGTAGAATCTGTCGCGGAATTCTATGCCCCATGATGCTTCCTTGCGTCCCGCCTGGGTTCGAGGTCTAACCCGATGACGAGCCAAAAACCAATGCCCGCCGGCGCATGGACCACCATGCTTACGCCGTTTGATAAGCGCGATCAGATCGATCATCAGGCAGTTCGAGACTTTACCCTGTGGCAAATCGCTCACGATGTGACGGGGCTGTTTGCTGTCTGCCTGTCAAGTGAGATGTATTATCTCGACAACACTGAGAGGCTTGAACTGGCACGAACTGTTGTTGAGGCGGCCGACGGCCGCGTCCCAGTGGTGGCCGGATCAACGTTTGGGACAAACATTGAAGAAAAGGCCGACTTTACTCTCGCAATGATGGACACCGGGGTAGAAGCAGCCGTTGTCATTGCCGCCCAGATTGCCGAAAAGGGGGAAGACGAAACGCTCTGGCGCAATAATCTGGAAGCTTTTCTCAATCGGACCGGTGACATCCCGCTGGGACTCTACGAATGCCCCAATCCTTATCACCGTCTGGTCTCGGCCGAAACTCTCGCCTGGCTTGCCCGAACCGGGCGCTTCGTCTTTATGAAAGAAACATCCGGGTCTTTGCCAATCATTGAGGCGAAAATTCGAGGCACGCAAAACACTCTAATGACATTTCTCAACGCGAATGGCCGAACTTTACTGGATTCGCTCAAAGAAGGGGCAGACGGTTACTGCGGGATCCACGCCAATGCTTTTCCGGGGCTGATTGACTGGTTATGCCATAATTTCCGCCAGGAACCGGATTTTGCCGCGCAAATCCAGCGTTTTCTGAGCGAATCCACTGCCGATCTTGGTGACGGCTATCCGGCAACAGGCAAACAGCTTCTGAAAATCGCAGGGCTTCCTTTCAATACCTGTTGTCGCCGGAAAGAAGATGAACTTACGAAAAAACAAAGGGGGCGACTGGAAAATATGTGGAAAAGGGCTGAAGGTTTGCGCCATCACGTTGGGATTTGTTAAACGCAGGAAAAGCAAGGAATAAATGCGGGCGATTCCGGCGAGGACTGGCCAAAAACACGGGAGGATCATTCCGTTTGCAGCGGTTCGTAATCGAACCAATCGAAGTGAGCGGGGGCGTTGCACGGCTGGCCGTTGCCCGTGGCATACATCCCGAGAAAGACCCCTGTGAAACCACCAGCGACTTCCTTGGAGAGATAGCGGGTGGGAACAGCGGCAAGCTCCTGGTGCGAACCGCCTTCGGCAGCATACGTGAAGCAATACGTGTCGGCATCGGCCGATACCGCCAGTTCCACCGGTCCATCTGGAGCAGTTTTGCACGCAATTTGCTTCTTCAGAAACCCTATGCGGCATGTCAGCGCTACAGTTTTACGATCACTGGAACGGATCAGGCCCAAGTCGTAATGATGACGTTCGTTCATATAAGCGATCACACCGGTCTCTTCGCCGGTATCCCGGGGGGCAAAATCTACGAGCGCCATCGCCCGGAAATCGAAATGTTGCTGACGCCTCCCCACAAAAGCAGGTGAATCAGTATCATCCAGAGAGACCGCCGAGCCATTAAGGGTCAAATGACCCGGATGTTGAGAAAGAGACCAACACTCAGACTCCGGATTTCGCAGGAAATTCCAGCAAGGACGGAGTTTTGAAGTATTGAAATCATCTCTTTCTGGTGAGGTAGGAAACGGCTTGTTTGCCGGCAACGGACTGTCCATTTCGATGTTCACCCGCCCATCTTCACCGACCACGGGCCATCCGTTTTCCCACTCGACCGGAGCAAGAAAAGTTTCGCGGCCGAGGTGGTGCCAGAGCCCTTTGTTCGGTCGGACCGCCAGAAAAACCATCCACCAATTCCCATTGTGGTCTTGCACAAGGTCACCGTGACCGGTGGCCTGGATCGGGCTCGGCCGGCTGCGATGGCTGAGAATGGGGTTATGCGGACAGGGTTCGAACGGGCCCCAGGGAGAGTCGCTTCGTGCAATCGTCTCCATGTGCGTATATTCCGTCCCGCCCTCCGCGATCATTAGATAATAGGTATCACCAATTTTGTACAGGTGAGGCGCTTCGGGGTAACGTCCGCCTGTGCCGCCCCATATAAAACGCGGTTCCGTCAGAAATTCACCGGTTCGGATGTCCAGCTCGCTCTGGTAAATGCCCCATTTGTCCTGCCAGTTCAGGCCGTTGCTGGTGAGATAGACCGTGTCGTTTTCGAACAGCAGTGAAGGATCAATGCCGCCCTGTTTGAGCCAGACAGGATCCGACCACTCCCCAGACGGATCGGTGCTATGCACGTAAAAGTTACCTCGACCGCTCATATTCGTCGTGACCATGAAGAAACATCCATTGTGATAGCGGATGGTGGGAGCGTAAATGCCCCCGGAGCTCGGCGCGT
>JAGXLK010000021.1 GCA_018334735.1 Planctomycetota bacterium
CCAACCACGGGAAATCTCCGGAAATAATGTTTGTATCGGTTCCGGTGCATACTGCACAGGCGTCGATCTCGACCATGCAATCGTAGGGAGTCGGTTGCGGCTCAGGGACCTCTTGCAATTCCAGTTTGCCATGTTCAGGTACAACAGCAGCTCTCATGGGGACTCCTTTGTCTCATCGGGTGAATCAGCGCATTCGTCCGGTCCCCCGGTAATTGGGATCGCGGAGCCGGCATCCGGCGGGTTCCTCCCAGGGGCGGAAGGGGACCATGGCGGCGATCTCTTGCACCTCAGCGAGAATGTCGTCTGGTAGTGTTCCGTCCTCGGCCGACTGGACGTTCTGTTCCACTTCGCTGGTATTGCGGGCGCCCATCAGAACCGTATCGATATCGGGATTTGAAAGCGCAAAACGGAGCGCCAGTTCCGGAAGCGGCATATCGATTTCGTCAAGCAGAGAATACAACCGAAGCAGTTGTCCCCGGCGCTGCGGAGAAAGCCAGGGCGGCGGATCGTTTTCTACGATATCATCGTAGCGCCGCGCGAACCACCCCTGTTGCAGGGGAGAACCGGCTACTACCCCCATGCCTTTCTCTTTCGCGGTCGGAATGATTTCGTGCTTTGCTTCCTGCCAGAGGATGCTGTAGTTGAAAGCCGTGAGAACGACATCGAACGTGCCGTGTTCCATGATGTACGCCAGCTCGTAAGCTGTTGTGCCGCCGAGACCGGTGTGCCGCACAAGACCTTCGTCTTTTACTTCTTCCAGAAAATCGCAGACCGGCCCCTCGACGGGGTTCCAGCTCTCGAACCAGTCGTACATCCCGGGACGATCCGGTTCATGGACGAAAAGGATATCAATATGGTCGCGGCCCAGAAGCCGAAGACTTTCCTCAAGGCTCTGTCGCAGGTGGTCCTTGTTACGTGGCTCGAATGGGTCCGGGCGGCCGCCAAGCTTCGTTGATAGGTAGAATTTGACATCTTCATCGGCCAGGGCCTTTCCGATCACTTCCTCGCTGTTGGCGTAACTCGGGGCCGTGTCGATATAGTTGACGCCCAGATCGAGTCCGCGCAGGAGAGCTTCCCGTGCCTGTTCGAATTCCCCGCCTACCGATGAAACGAAGAGTCCTCCGAAAGATAATCGTGTTACCTCAAGGTCAGTTTTTCCCAGTTTTCTTTTTTCCATTTTTGCCACTGAATAGAGTTGCAGTGATTTCGGACGATCACAGGAACTATCCTCTCTCGCCTTCTTGACAGAACGGAAGAGTCTAATGGATTTCGGCGCCCTTTTCACTGCGAAAACGGAGCGGTCTGCCAGGCTGGCGACGGGTGACGAAATATGCGAGGCGGATGTGTAGAGAGCAGGTGAGAGATGATGCGATAGAAGGCATTTCCGGTAATGCAACCCACATATCCGGTCCACCGCGGATTGGACAATCACTGCGATGACGATGTTGGGAAGAATGTTATCCACCAAATGTCCGAGGAAAAGCTATCTCGGTTTTTTCTCCGGAGCATCGGGCCCCCGGTAGTTTCTGCGTAACGGTTGGTCAGCGTTTAAACTCCACTTGTATTGACTGCGTCAAATCCTCATACTGAATATCCGGACAAGACAAAAAGAAAGGAGGTTTGGAGATGGTAAAGGTAAAATCATGGAGACCATATGTGGCCGGCGCCCTCGTCGGTTTGTTGGCCGTTGCATCCGTCTTTGTGTCCACAAAGATGCTTGGTAAACCGAAGTATCTTGGGGCATCGACAACATTTGTTCGGTCAGCGGGGCTCGTCGAAAAAACTGTTGCTCAAGAGCACGTTGAGGACAATGCTTACTATCAATCGAAAAAGGTGGAGGTGAACTGGCAGTTCATGCTTGTCATTGGAATTCTGATAGGAGCTTTTGTGGCCTCACTGATCGACAGGAGTTTCAAGCCGGAGAAAGTTCCGCCGATTTGGTCAGACAGGTTCGGCAACAAGGTCGCTGTCCGGGCAATCGGGGCGTTCCTTGGCGGCATTGTAAGCATGATCGGGGCGCGTTTGGCCGGTGGTTGTCCCAGCGGCCACGGACTCAGCGGCTTAATGCAATTGTCGATCAGTGGGTTCATCGCGATGGCGGGATTTTTCGGAGCAGGTGTGGTTGTGGCGAATCTTATCTACAGGTCAGGAAGGGAGGAGAGGCAAAATGACTGAGTTACTTCTTGGTCTTGTAACGGGAATCGTGTTTGGTGCTTTGCTGCAGCAGGGACGCGTGTTGCGTTTCGAGAAACAGGTCGGCGCGATGTTGCTCAAGGATATGACTATCCTTAAGTTTATGCTGTCGGCAATTATCGTCGGAATGATCGGCATCAATTTGCTCGTGAGTGCCGGCGTTGTAGAGTTAAAAGTGAAGGCTGCATACGTTGGAGCCAACATTATCGGCGGTCTTTTGTTTGGCGCAGGGTGGGCTGTCATGGGCTACTGTCCGGGCACTTCGGTCGGCGCCGTGGGAGAGGGCCGCTGGCATGCCGTTTGGGCGATACTCGGCATGCTGGTGGGAGCTGCAATTTACGCAGAAATTTATCCCGCCATGAAGCAAAGCGTGCTGACCTGGGGGACATACGGCAAGGTTACGCTGCCGGGAGCCCTCGCGATTTCGCCCTGGTTTGTTATTCCCGTACTCGTTGTGCTTTTTCTCCTGCTTTTTGCTTTGTTTGAGAAGAAAAAGATATAGCGGTGCCACTGTCTGCAGTATGGCAAGAAAAAAATCGAAGAGAATCGCGCCGACGGGCAAAAGACCGTCCTCGAGGCACTCGGTTGGCGACAAATCGAGAGCCGTGAGTGGCTGAAAGGGCGTTGGAAAGGCTTTGCACGATTGGCTGGAGCCGGGCTTAAATAGAAGGCCCCGTTCCATAATTCTGCGACTCTACGCCTGCGTGATTGAAAATCACCCGATTGTGAAAAAGGAGTGAAAGATATGGTACCTGAGTTGCTTCATCCGAAAACGGTTAAAGTGGGAATAAAACCGGTGTTTTCTCGATTTATACACGCTCACGGCCATGAAGGTCCGTGTCGCGTGGGCGAAGACCTGCCGTACGGCAACCAGGAAAGAGCTGAGGCTGAAGAGGCTTTTAAAGCTTTCAAAAAGCAGTGTTCGACAATTTTTGGCGGGGCAATGCCCACGGTTCTGGAACCGATTTTCGTCGAAATGACCCATCAGGGTAATGTTCGGGACTTTTGAGGGAAATTTCTGGCAGGTGCAGTTTCCAGAAAGGCACGCCTTTCAGGGGCTTCGCTTGCGCGAACTTGTGTTCCCGCGTTATCTTGCGAGTGTACGGCGATTCCGAAGGTATGTGACGGGACTAATTTCCCGACGCGCGGTTTTGCTTTAAGCCTCCGTTTTCCGGTACTTGACAGCGAGAATGCGCAAGAGATTCCGACAGTTTGTGCCGGTCGTTCGCCACTTGGGGGGGGTGTTGTGGATTCTGGGATTTTTGATGTTCACGCCGCTGATTGTCGTTTTTATGTACAAATATGCGGGTCACCAGGAAGTCCCGCCGATTTACTACCTCTCCCCGGCCGTTGCCACGGTTATTTTAGGATGGATGCTGGCAGGACACGGTGAGCCCGCGCCGCTCGATCGTCGAGGGGCCATGCTGGTTTGCGGACTCGGCTGGATCGTGCTTTCAGCGATGGGGGCTTTGCCATTCTGTTTCGTGCTGAGAGTCAGCTATCTCGACGCCTATTTTGAGACAGTCAGTGGGTTCACCACCACCGGGATTACGATGCTGACCGGGCTGGACAATATGGCTCACAGCATCATTTTCTGGCGCGCGCTCATCCAGTGGTTGGGGGGGCTGGGGATATTGACGTTCTTTCTGACGGTCGTCGGAGCCGGGGGGGAATCACACCGTCTTTTCAGCGCAGAGAGCCACAAGATATTTTCCAAACGTCCCGCTCCCAGTTTGTTCCGCACACTTCGGATTTTATGGACGATTTATGGGGCTTTCACGCTTTTGATTGCGTCACTTCTGGTCATCGCAGGTTCCAGCGTTTTCGACGCCATCACACATTCTTTTACCTGTCTTTCGACCGGGGGATATTCGCCTTACGATGCGAGCATCGCTCATTATGCGCAGGCGGGATATGCTCATTATCGGGCTATTGAGTACATAGTTATTTTCGGGATGATCCTCGGGGGGACGAATTTCTTTGTGCATTATCGGCTTGTGACGGGGGATGCGAAGAGCCTGTGGGATAATATGGAAGTAAGGTTATGGTGGTTGATACTTCTGGGTGCGACGGGACTGGTCATTTTTGAACACTGGCTTCATTCCGGAATTAAGAATCCCGAGGAGGTTTTTCGTCATTCTCTGTTTCAGGTCGTCTCCATCGGTACCACCACGGGGTATGCGACTGAAGATATCGCGGCTTATCCCTCTCTTTCCCGGCAAATCTTTTTAATCTTGATGGTCATCGGTGGTTGTGTCGGGTCGACGGGCGGGGGTATAAAAGTCATGCGGATTGGTGTGCTGGCGAAGATGGTCTGGCGGCAGGTGAGACGGGTGGTGAACAGCCGCCGTACGGTTAATCTTCTCCTTGTCGATGGCGAGCAAATCGAAGAAGAAGAAATACGGCGGATCGCAGCACTGTTCTTTGGCTGGATTGTTCTTTTAGCGATTGGGGCGGGCATTACGGCTTTTCTTTCCCATCATGGGCCGTTAAATTCGGCTTCGGGTATGTTCTCAGCTCTGGGGAATATCGGTCCCTGTTATATTTCCGTGCAGGAAATGACGGAACTCTCTCCCCTCATAAAAATAACATACATTTTCGGCATGTTGGCCGGAAGACTGGAAATATTGCCAATACTCATGTTGTTCTGCGGCCGCACATGGAAGTAGGAGGGAAAACATGTACATCGTAATTGCCGGAGCAGGAATGGTCGGTGGAACCCTGGCGAGGAGACTACTCCAGAACCGCCACGACGTGGTTGTGGTTGAACAGGACAAAGAAGTCTGTGAGGAAATGACACAACGAGTTGGGGTTCTCGCCGTGCATGGAACGGCTACGGATTTCGGAGTGCTCCAGGATGCGGGCATTGAAAAGGCTGAAGTTGCCATCGGAGCCCTGCCGCGTGATGCCGACAATCTTGCTTTTACAATTCTCGCTCGAAGCTCAGATGTGCCCCGAATTGTCGCCAGAATGAGAAATCCCGTATACGAAAGCGCATACGAAATGGCCGGAGTCACTCGCACGCTTGATATCGGACAGCTTTTTGTGGATCAACTGGTGCTGGAGATCGAGCATCCCACGTTGCGCCAGGTGGCGACATTCGGACGTGGAGAAGCCTCTGTGGTGGTGGCGACGATTCCGGAGGGGGGACGAGTTGATGGGAAAGCGGTTAGTGAAGTGGGGCAGAATAAACGTTTCCCGGAGGAATGTGTGATTGCGGGCGTTTACCGTGAAGCCGATGAACGATTTATTATCCCGCGGGGCAAGATTAAGTTGCGGGCAGGTGACCAGGTCTTTCTTGCGGCTTCAACTGAGAATGTCCGGGAAGCTGCCCAGTTTCTGCAGAGGACAAAATAAGGCAGAGAGATTTGCTCCCCGGCGGAACTGATAGCCTGCATGTTACGGATGCAGGCTATATAAAACGGCGCATGCCGTTCAGGCGTAAGAATTTACAACGACAAGAAGTGTTCACACTTTCCGGCCCGTGCTACTGTGCCGGAAGATGTCTGTATCTTCCTTGCGAAAAAGCAGTTAAAGCCAATCGTTTCTCAACGTAGCGTTCGCCTCGTTGCTGATCACTGATTTTAAGTTGTCAGATTTTATGCGCCGTTTTTTTAGCCCGGATTTTTGGCTGAGAAGGGTTGTGAACGGTGTTCAATAAAGATTCTACGCTGATTGGGCAACAATAGCTCCCAATTATCCGTAAAATCCGGGCGAGTGCTTTCGGCACTGTACAATTTCCCGAGCCGATTCATTTCGAATCGTTTTCAGAAGCGAGCTTACGAGGGCGCTTTGGGAGATGTAGATTTGGGGTATCCGGAGATAAAAAGCGCTTCAAAATCCGGCATTTTCAGGACCATAATCGGTTTGCCCGAGTGAACGTAGCGCGGACGCCGATTATTTTCTCCTTTGCGGAGCAAAAAAACTCAAATTTTTTCCGTAATCGGACCTGCTCAGGTGGCTGAAATCTGGCTCCTCAGAGGTTGAACAAGAAAAAATTGCACGAATTTAACAAAATCCAAAAAAAAACCTTGACGTCGCATATCTGCACATGTAATATATTGACCGTGCCACATGTAGTATATCCCGTTCTTGGGCGCGAAACCTTCTCAGGTCGTCAGCTGCTGGGGTATTGTACCGATGGACACCGCAAAAAAAGGTGGTCGGAAACAGGCCCAAAAAAATGATTCCGACTTCGCGGTACCGAGTGCCATTATGCAGCGGGGACCAGTCCGAATAGAGGGGTAAAATCCGATGCGATGTCCGTATTGTAAAAAGGATGATGACAGAGTCGTAAATTCTCGTACGAGCGCAAACGGAGCAACTGTGAAAAGACGACGGGAATGCCAGAATTGCGGCCGACGTTACACCACTTACGAACGGCTGGAAGAAAGTCCGCTGAGGATTGTAAAGAAGGATGGGAATCGGGAGACTTTTTCCCGCAGCAAACTTCTTGCGGGATTGATGAAAGCCTGCCATAAACGTCCCGTTTCCACCGATCGTCTCGAAGAAGTTGTCGATGAAATCGAGCGTCAGTTGCGCCAGGATTTCGACAACGAAGTGCCTTCAGATGCGATCGGAGAACTGGTTATGGAGCGTTTGCGGGAGATGGATCAGGTAGCTTTCATCAGATTTGCTTCCGTTTATCGGGAGTTCAAAGACGTAAGTGATTTTGTGGAAGAGGCAGATATGATGCTGGCCGATGGCGATAAAGCGGAGGAGCCAGCCGCTGAAATGGAAGATAACTAGTCGAATCAAAGACCCGAGGAGAATAAAGATGGCGTTGGACGCGTATGAGGAGCTTAAAGATGAGGATGTGATGAAGACAAGCACGAAAATCCAAAACGTTCGCAAACGGGATGGACGGCTGGTTCCTTTCGATCAGGATAAAATAGCCGATGCGATTTTCAAAGCGGCGCAATCCGTCGGCGGGGAAGATAGAGTCCTGGCTGAGGAATTAGCAGGTGTGGCGACGATGTTCCTGGAAAAAAATTATGCTGATTCTCCTCCCCATATTGAGGAGATCCAGGATACTGTCGAGAAAGTTCTGATCGAGATGGGCCACGCAAGGACGGCAAAAGCATATATTCTGTATCGCGACCGGCGTAGCCGAATCCGCGAAGCTCTGCGTGTCCGCAAACCTGTGCGTGACAAAAACAGTAATTCAACGGATATCTCACTGCTTGTAAATACGCAAAGTCAGGACGAATTGCAGGAATGGGATAAGGCGCGGATTGCCAAAGCTCTCGAAGTAGAGGCGGATTTACCTGAAGATATTGCCGCAGAAGTCGCCAGCGTCGTGGAAAAGCGGGTTCTGGATAGCGGTATGACCCGCATCTCAACGTCTCTGATCCGTGAATTGGTTGATAACGAGCTCTTCGAAAGAGGGCTGACGGGAAGACTGGAAAAACAAAAAGTGCTCGGGATGCCGAAATATGACCTCGACACGATTATCAAATCGAAGAGCAACGAAAACGCGAATATCGCCCAGAATAATCCGGAGGCAATTAACCTCAGCGTGGCCGAGACGACGCTGAAACAATATGCCCTGAGCGAAGTTTTCAGCGATGATATTGCCGAAGCACATATGTTGGGCAAAGTTCACGTCCATGATCTGGGTTATCCCACAAGGGTCTACTGCTCCAGCCACTCGCTGGAATACCTGAAAAAATATGGATTGGATCTGGAAAATCTCGATTCTTCCAGCGCTCCCGCCAAACATGCCCGGACTTTGACGGGCCATTTGAACACCTTCCTGGCCTCGATGCAGGCATACTACGCCGGCGCGCTCGGTGTCGGATATATCAATATCTTCTACGCCCCTTACCTCGAAGGGATGAGCTATGAAGAGATGAAACAGGAGGCCCAACACCTGATATTCAGCTCTTCACAGAATGCTTTCAGCCGGGGCGGTCAGACGCTTTTCCTTGATTTTAATATCCACACCGGTGTGCCATCCTACCTGGCTGATATTCCGGCTATTGGGCCGGGAGGTGAATACACGGGGCGAAATTACAAAAGCTACGAAAAAACAGCCCAGCGTTTCTGCAAAGCCATGCTTGATGTGTGGCGCGAGGGGGATCGTTACGGCAATATCTTTGCTTTCCCAAAATGCGACTTCCATATCAGTCAGGATACGCTCACCGATCCGGCTCAAAGGGAAATCCTGGAATATACGGCCAAAATCGCAAGCGAAAACGGTGTCCCGTATTTCGTCTTCGATCGGGATGAGGTGACATTAAGCGCGTGTTGCCGCTTGCGGACCGTGATTCAGGATGACCGCATGATCCGCCATCCGGAAACCATGAGGTTCTGCGGATTCCAGAACGTTACAATCAACCTCCCGCAATGCGCTTACCGGGTTGAGAAAGGCGATTACGATGGGCTCTACAGAGAGATCGATGAAATGATTGAGCTGGGTGTCAAGGCCCATCGCCAGAAACGGGCTTTCATCTCCACACTTATGAGTTCGCCCGAGATGCCACTCTGGCAGATTGGAAAAACGGCTAAGGATGGCCGACCGTATGTCGATCTCAGTGAGGCTACCTATATTCTCGGTTTGATGGGATTGAACGAATGCCTGCAGCATATTTCAGGTCAGGAACTCCATGAAAGCGAGGAAATGGTCCGACGCGGCCTCCATGTCGTCCGCCATATGCAGTTCAAGGCCAAACAGCTCGGCGAAAAATACGATATGCGCATTGCGCTCGAAGAGTCGCCAGCCGAGAGTGCGGCCCGACGCCTGGCGAAAGTTGACCTGCGGCGATTTCCCGAGGAAGCCCGGGCCACCGTCAAAGGCGAAATAGGGAGCGACGAGATGTACTATACCAATAGCATTCACATGCGTGCGGATGCTCCCATGGATTTGCTGACGAGGATTCGCAAACAGAGCAAATTCCATCGCGCAATCGAGAGCGGAGCGATAATTCATGCCTTTGTCGGCGAGGAACGTCCGCCTGCACTCAGCATTCTCAATTTGGTTGAAAAGACGTTTCAGAAAACCCAGGCCGCCCAGTTGACCATAAGCCCGGAATTCACCGTCTGCCATGAATGCCACAAACAGACTCCCGGGTTGCAGGCAACCTGTGGAGCCTGTGGCAGCTCGGATGTTCACGGGCTGACCCGGATCGTCGGTTACTTTAGCCGGGTCAATAACTGGAACAAATCCAAACACGGTGAGCTGAAAGATCGTCAAAAAGGTAATTACAGCGTCAGTTTGAGTGGATAGAGAATTAGAAAACGGTTCTTATCCGGTTAAGTGCCCGTTACAGTGGGCAGAATATCTGGAGATCTGAACAAGAGGAGGCAAGATAGAATGATCATTCATGTATACGGCAAAAAGGGTTGCAAACTCTGCAAAAGTGCGACAAAAAAAGTTGAACATTTTCTCGAGCGCTGGGAAGTCTCGGACGAACACGATGTTATTTTTATGGATATGGAATCCGATGAATCAGCCGCAGCAGAAGGAGATTTTTTCGAAGTCTTCGATATCCCCAGCGTACTTGTGATGAAAGACGAATGGGAGGTGGCCGCCCGATGGGACGGTCAGGCTCCCCCGAGTTCGGAATTGCAAGCTGTAGTGGCGGATAGTGAAGATCAAAACGCAGCGGCTTGAAATTGTCAAATTCTTTTCCGGGGAAAGCTCAAGCCACCGGGGCTTTCCCCTTTTGAACTAATATCGCGGCATTTCTCAGCCGCGGGGGCCCCCACGGTGCAAACATTCTGATACGGAATCGGTTTCGGTCATGGAAATTAAGGGTTTTATCGAAAACAGTCTGCTGGAATGGCAGGGCAAACTCACCTGTGTTTTGTTCTTGCCGTATTGTAATCTGAGGTGCCATTACTGCCACGCACAACACCTTCTCAAGCCCAATGAACTTGAAAGCCTCAATCGAAAAGATCTCCTCGATTATATGCGTCGACAAAAGGGCTGGCTCGACGGCGCCGTTATAACCGGCGGAGAACCCGTACTTCATGAAGAGGAACTTATTGATCTGATGCGGGATATTCGTGACACCGGACTCGATGTTATGCTTGAGACAAATGGCACCCAGCCCAAATGGGTCAAGAAAATTATTGCAGAACGCTGGGTCCAGCGGATCACCATGGATGTCAAAGCTCCGCTTGACCCCGTTTCTTACGAAAAGGTTGCGGGCCGTGAAGTCGAAGTTGAGGCGCTTAAGACATCGATCAAGACAATTATCGACAGCGGACTTCCCCACGAGTTCCGTACAACGGTCGTTCCGGGTCTGGTGGGCAAAGAAGAGGTCGCAAAAATTGCGCCCGCTTTGAAAGGCGCCGATGTGATGGCCCTACAGAATTTTGAGCCGGCTCACTGTCTGGATACCGCGCTGCACGACGTGATGCCATTTATGCCCGAAGAAATGGATGAAATGGAAAGGCTTGCACGGGGCGGGGCCGAACAGGTCCTCGTGCGGGGACGGGAACGTGGACTTGTTGCCCGCGGTGCCCAAGCGGCGGCCGAGTGACTGAAAAACCCTGAAAGCGCTGGAACGACGTTTCGGCCGGCGTGCGCGTTTTTGCCCCTCCGCGGGGTATTTTCTCGTATATTTTACTCCAATCTTTTTGCCCTTCTTTGTTCCTCAGGTTCATCCTGGCGGTTACGTAATGTCGATAGCGAAGCAAAAATGTGCTCGGCTATTAGTGTCATAAAGGCTTTTTAAACAATCGGTTAAATGCATAAGGCTATCAGCACAAATTCTGTCCCGTCAGTCGTTTTCAGCAGAAGGCAGATGTGGGCGCAAAGTGAGAATATGTCCCGGGTGGATTTTGGCGCTGGTTTTTTCTTATCATGCCATTCATGCAGTGGCTTTTCGCCACGCAGCCCGACTTTACAGGTTCTTCTCCCTTTGGGGAGTGTTTTTGCAATAAGAATATGAGGGCCAGATGAAGCTGAAGAAATTGGAATTGATCGGCTTCAAATCCTTCGCCGATAAAACGGTTTTTGAATTTGAGGAAACACTGACAGGTCTTGTAGGGCCGAACGGTTCCGGCAAGAGTAACGTAGTAGATGCGCTCAAATGGGTGCTCGGCGAGCGGAGTGCGCAGAAGCTCCGAGGAAACGAAATGGCCGACATGATTTTCAATGGGTCGTCGGCCCGTCGGGCTCTGGGATCGGCCGAAGTGCGCCTTACGTTGGATAACGACGATGGCAGTTTGCCGACTGACTACGAAGAGGTCTGTATAACTCGTCGGTGTTACAGATCGGGGGAGAGTGATTATTTCCTGAACGATGAAGCATGCCGCCTGAAAGATATCAGGGCTCTCTTCATGGATACAGGCGTGGGAGT